>JAHHUA010000161.1 GCA_020024235.1 Oscillospiraceae bacterium | reverse complement strand
TATTTTTGTTGTTACTATAATAAAATTTGTGATTATTTAGAATTTGTCATATAAATTATATGGTTTTTTTCGTTTTTGGTAAAGTTTTACACATAATTTCTGAATTTCCGATGTTAAAACAGGTGTTAAGGAAAACCCTATAGCGTATAAATAGAGAGTTAAATTCAGATTTACCAAACCAAAAGCCCTTGACAAAGGCGGTGTAAATAAAAGAATTAATATAAGCAGTGAGGAAGCTCCGAAAGCCCATATCATGTATTTATTGCTTTTAAGTCCGATTTCAAATAGGGAATGGGAACTTCTTACATTAAATGCGTGGAATAACTGAGAGAAAGACAGTACAATAAATGCCATAGTTCTGCCGGCTGCAACGGTTCCTATAATTGTTTTGCCAAGATAAAAACCCAATAATGTTATAATGGAAAAAACCACACCATTAATTAAAATATCAGGTATCATAGAACCTGAGAAAATATTTTCGTATTTAGCTTGAGGACTTCTTTTCATAATGTCTTTTTCTGCAGGTTCCATTCCCAAAGCCAAAGCAGGCATACCATCAGTAACTAAATTAATCCATAGAATTTGTATTGCCAAAAGTGGGGTTTCATGTTGAAAAAACATTGCCAAAAGTACGGTGAGAATTTCTCCCATATTGCATGAAAGCAGGAATTTAACTGCTTTTTTGATATTATCATAAATACCACGGCCTTCCTTGACTGCTTGCACAATAGTAGAAAAGTTATCATCAGTCAATATAATGTCAGCAGCACTCTTTGCTACATCAGTGCCTGTAATTCCCATAGCACAGCCTATATCGGCGGCTTTAAGAGCAGGAGCATCATTTACTCCGTCACCACTCATGGCAACCACATTTCCGTTTACTTGCCAGGCTTTTACAATGCGAATTTTATCTTGGGGTGTAACTCTGGCATAAACTGAATAATCTTTGATTGTATTTACCAATTCCACATCGGAAAGCTTTGCTAAATCAAGTCCTGTTATAGCTTTTTCACCTTCGTTTAAAATTCCCAGTTGTTTAGCTATAGCGGAGGCTGTAATTATATGATCCCCTGTTATCATAACAGGTCTGATACCTGCTTTTTTACAAAGCGCTACCGATTTTTTAGCATTGGTACGAGGTGGGTCAATCATACCTATAAGTCCACATAAAGTAAGTTCATCTTCTATGAGAGAAGGAACTACCAATGGAGGTATTTCGTCAATTTCCTTGCAGGCTACAGCAATTACACGCAGTGCCATTTCACTCATTTCTTCATTTACGGCAGTGGCTTTTTTTATATCACCGGCAATACATTTTTTTGCCAGTACATCAAAAGCACCTTTTACAACTACCATATATTTGTCATCAGCTTTGTGTATTGTAGTCATAAGTTTTCTGTCAGAGTCAAAGGGAATTTCATTGCAGCGTGGAATATTGGCTTTCAGTTCCGATTGCTTTATACCATGGTTTATTCCTGCATAAACAATGGAGGTTTCCGTAGGGTCTCCGATATGGACTATTTTACCATCCACTCTTTCTACTGAGCCATCACAGCAAAGAATAGCAAGTTCCAAAAGTTTTTTGGATTTATTTGAAAGTTCATTTTCAATTTGTTCCGGTTCGTTTTCCGACCAAATATGTGTAACAGTCATTTTATTCTGTGTCAAAGTTCCTGTTTTATCGGAGCAGATAACATTTGCACTGCCAAGAGTTTCTACAGCGGGAAGCTTTCTGACAATAGCATTTTTCTTAACCATTTTCTGTACACCTAAAGCCAAAACAATAGTTACAATAGCGGGAAGTCCCTCCGGGATTGCAGCTACAGCCAAAGAAACAGAGGTTATAAATATATTCATAATATTCATTCCATTGATAATTCCTATAATAAATATAATGAAACATATTATAAATGCCAATATACCCAGTTGTTTACCAAGTTTAGAAAGTTTTATCTGCAAAGGAGTCAAAGAACTTTCTTCAGTGTCTAAAAGTTTTGCAATTTTACCGATTTCAGTGTCCATTCCGGTGCTGACAACCAAAGCAGAACATCTTCCGTTAATTACACTGCATCCGGAATAAATCATATTTGTGCGTTCACTTAAAGCAGCTCCGGGTAAAACAGTGGTATTTACGGATTTTTCCACCGGAATAGATTCACCTGTCAAAGTAGATTCATCAACTTTAAAAGAGGCACATTCAAAAATACGACAGTCAGCAGGTATTAAATCTCCTGCTTCTAATTTTATAATATCACCAGGTACTAATTTTTCAGATGATACCACAGAGAGCTGTCCATCTCTGAGAACTTTGGTAGTGGGGGAACTCATATTTTGCAGTGCTTCTAAAGCATTTTCTGCCTTACTTTCCTGAATAACACCTAAAGTTGCATTTAGTGTTACTATGGCAAGAATAATGAAAGGTTCCAAAAAATCACCGTTTTCAGGGTCAACAATAGCTACTATAAAAGAAATTATGGCAGCTATAATAAGTATAATTACCATAATATCTTTAAATTGTTCTGCAAATCTTTGTGCCGTTGTTTTTTTGGGTTTGGATTTTAATTTGTTTTCTCCATAATCAGCTGTTTTATCTCGAATTTGTGTGGAGTTTAGTCCCACTGTTAAATCCGACTTGAGTTCACTTACGATTGACATTAAATCTTTACTGTGCCAATTCATATTTTTCCTCCTTTGTCCTTCATGTTTAAAATAAGATAAAAACAGGGCAAAAGCTCATCAATGAAAGAACTTTTGCCGATTTTATTTGTATATTGAATTAATTTTTATAAAATTATTGTAAATTTACAGATGATTTTTTACAGAGATTAAAAGGGAAGGTTTTGTCCTTTTCAGTATCAGGTTCATCAACTGATTTGCCTAAATCTTCTATTTTATTGCATTTATCACTGATGGAATTTATAGAAACAGAAAGTGAATCCAGTTTCTTTGCAAAAGAATCAAAAGTGCCTGAGAGATTTACTTTCAGATTGTTTATTTCTTCATTAAAAGAATTTATTTCTCTTTTTATAACTTTGCTGTTTTTTTCGGCGGATGCCTTT
>JAHHUA010000160.1 GCA_020024235.1 Oscillospiraceae bacterium | reverse complement strand
ATCGGAAATTAATCCTGTTGTTCCAGTAATGCAAACAGGCATAGCATATTTTTGGGCAATTTTTAAAGCTTCCTGCAAATTTTCAGTAGCTGTAATTTTTAAACCTGCCTGCTTTAAAGTTTTTTCCTGCTTATCAGTAAATACATAATAGGGATTGGAACATTTTGTTATGATAATTTTTTCCGATACATCACTCATAGCTTTAGCTACACCTAAAAAATCTTTGTCATCAGGTATTCCTATTATGGAAATAATTTTTTCTATATTCATAAAACTGAGGGTTTCTTTAATTAAATCCGTACTTTCATGATTTATAGCCGCATCTGCAATGATAAACGGTTCGTTGGAAACCACTTCCAATCTGCCGGGCCATTTTACATTTAAGAGATTTTCTTTGCATTTTTCAATATCCAAATTTCCCAGAAAATCCTCACATACTGCAAATGCTATAGCACAATTTTTAGCTTGATGTTTTCCTAAAAGGGGTATTTCTATATCTCTGTAAATATTTTTTTCCGTATGTACATCAAACTTCATACCGCTTTTTAAAAATATTATATTGTCACTGTAAAAATCTTTTCCATATTTTTTTAGTTTTACCCTTGTATTTTCACAGTGCTTTTCGATAATTTCCATAACTTCGGGAAATTGTTCCGCTGTATAACAGCATTTCTGTCCTGTTTTTACTATATCCGCTTTGTTTAAAGCAATTTCGGACAAGGTTTTTCCAAGTTCTCTGGTATGCTCCAAAAAGACAGGATTTATAAGAGAATATTGATGGGGAATATTGTTTATATCATCATATTTTGCACCTTTTCCACACTCGAAAATATTAAAATCCGTGTGATTTTCGGAAAAATATTTTAATGCTGCTGCTCCCTGCCAAGCCATGGGACTTATAAATTCCTTTTCCGTGAGAGTATTTTCCACTTTATCAAAATCGGGTTTTAACTCCAAAATAATTCTTTCAATATCTTCATCTGATATATCTTTGTTATTTATTTTTATTCTCTCATTAAATTTTACCAAATGAGGGCTGGTCATAAGTCCTGTCTTAACCTGGGTCTGCATTATAGCTGAAATAAAGCATGAAACAGAACCTTTACCCTTACTGCCTGTTACAGCAATACATGGAGCAGATTTTTCTGATAATTTTAAAATAATATCTTTTGAAAGCTGAGGTTTTCGCTTTTCGCTGTCCGGAGCATTTCTGTCCAAATGTTTTTCCGCTTTCATAAAAGATTCATAAATATAATCAGCATAGTCTTTTTTATTTTCCATCATTCAAAATCCTTTGCTATGGTTTCTATAACCTTTCCTGCTACATTTACACCTGTGGCATTTTCTATACCGCTCATACCTGCCATTACATTTATTTCACAAAAATATGGTTTTTCAGTTTCACCATACAGTAAATCTATGCCCAAAAAATCCAAACCTGTTTTTTCATAAATATCTTTGGCAGCTTTTTTCATGTATTTGGTAGCTTCTATTTCTCTGACACCTGCACCCAAAGCCACATTAGCTCTGAAATCCCCCTGAGATTTTCTTTCCATACAGGCTATAGGTTCACCTTTGACGGAATAAAATCTCATATCTCTGCCAAAACTTGATGAAACAAATTCTTCAAAAAGCCATTCCATGTAGCCTTTGTTATTTTCTCTTATTTTAAGATATTCTTCTTTATTTTTTATTAAAAATACTTCTTTTCCCTCAGAGCTTTCCAAACCCTTTAATACAAAGGGACTGCCTAATTTTAAAGTAATTCTCTCATAATCCAAAGTAAGCGGTGCACATATATATTTGGGAATAATATAGGCATCGGATTCTAAAGTTTTCACCTGATTATACTTATTTATATAGGTATTAAGACCATCTATATTGTTATATTGTTTATCTGCCAATTTGTTAATTTGATTTTTAAGTAAACCAAATTTAAAACGGTTAATAACAAAGTCCCTTTTTTCCAAGAGTTTATCACCGTTATAAAGCTGTCCGTTTTCATCACGCATATCATATATGCCAATCATTTTAAGGTCAATTCCCTGTTTTTCTGCTTCTTCCAGCAATCTGTGGCAGGTATAAGCTCCTGTCATATTGTTGTATTTTTCAATTAAATAACCTTTAAGTTGTTTTTTCATGTGAAAATCCACTCTTTTCTTTGTATTATAGTATATTTTCAACTTCTTTTATAATTTTTTCCAATCCGTTTATGAGCTGCATAAAATATTCAGGGTGTTTGGGATTTCTGCAAAGTCTGTTTATTTCAAGCTGAACACAGGGGATTTTATTTTTGGAAGATATAAAATTTGTAACAGTATTTGGGTTTGCCGCAGGAAAAACTGTATTTATGGTAATGCCTTTTCCTGTTTCTTTTATAGCGGTTTTTAAACCTGTTTCCAAGGCTCCCATAATAACGGGCAGTAAAAAATCTCTCCCCGACAGTGAAGAATTTTTATCATCAATGGTTCCAAGTTCTGTTAGATAATCATGTTCACTTCGGCTTGCGTGCAAATCCAATAAAAATTTTATATTTTTTTCCTCAATATATCTGCTCAAAGTATTTTTGTAACAGCAAGTTTTTCCATCATCGTAATTGGGGTCGGTTTCAGTGTATTTTGACAGATAAATTATATGGCAGTTCATGGTTTCATTAAAATATTTTGCAATAGCTCCTGTATACATATCACTTACTTTCAAAGTGCCTTCTCTGTACTGATTTACACTGTGGGGTGCTGAAATAATTACAGGAATTTTACCTTCTTCAATG
Organism: Oscillospiraceae bacterium; assembly: GCA_020024235.1. Lineage (GTDB taxonomy): Bacteria > Bacillota > Clostridia > Oscillospirales > Ruminococcaceae > JAHHUA01. The sequence goes on along the minus strand of JAHHUA010000160.1, from coordinate 343 downwards.
GTAAAGGCTGTATTTCCCGCTCCTCCAAAATTATTTTCTGAAAAAAACTTCTCATATTCTGAAAGTTTTTCTATAACATTCATTTATAAATTAACCCTCTTATTTTAAATATGTATTTTTATAGCTATTATAGTTTAATTAAAAGTTGATGTCAATAAAACTTATCTGTTAAAATTTTATATATTACCGCATTGTTTATTATTTTATTTTAATATCAATTTCATCAAGTTCCTGCCATTTTTCCGCTCTTAACTTTACTTTTTCCAAAAACTCATCTAATAATTTTTGTTCCTCATCTGACAAATCAGATAAAAGATAATTATTCCAGTCAATACCAACTGCT
>JAHHUA010000016.1 GCA_020024235.1 Oscillospiraceae bacterium | reverse complement strand
GCAGATTATTTTTTTTATAATATAATTTGTATTATCTTGTTTTAAAATTATTTTTATGATATAATAAGTTTCAATATTTTAATTAAAATGGATTGTAATTTTGTACATTTTTATTATAAGGAGGATTGTTATGAAACTTCAAGAATCTGGAGAGATGTATTTGGAAACAATTTTAATTTTATCTGAAAGAATCGGAAATGTCCGTTCCATAGATATTGCAGATGAAATGGGCTATTCCAAACCAAGTATAAGCCGAGCTGTAAATCTTCTTAAAAAAGATGGCTACATTAACATTGACAAAAACGGATTTTTGACATTTACACAACTTGGCAGAAAAACTGCTGAAAGCGTTTATTCCCGCCATAAAGTTCTCACTAAATTTTTAATGATGATAGGTGTTGATGAAGCTGCTGCTTTAGAAGATGCCTGTAAGATGGAACATTCAATCAGTGATAAATCCTTTGAGGCTCTGAAAAATTATATCAAAAACTTTGAATAAAACACAATTACCATTATGTAATAACAAAAATCATAAAATTGATTTAATTAGTTAAAAAATACCCGAATTTTAGATTTTTTCTTTAATTAAATACCGTAAATACCCAAAGACGATTTTAAGCAACACTGACTTCATTGTCGGTGTTGCTTATTTTTTACTGTATTTATATTGTATAACAGTACCATTGTAAATATAAAGTTTTATGTATTTTTACCAGCATTTAAGGTTTTTTAAACTTAAATAATACTTCCCCTTTGGCTCTGCCCTGCTGTAAACTTTTATCAGCTTAACAAAAAAGACACAGCATATATAAAATGTTGTGTCTTTTCATATATTTATGCTTTTATATCAATTCTCTGTTTATATTCATCAAGTATATTAGCATCAAAAGGTTTCCCCACTTCCCAGCTGGGTACACGGGATTTTACAAAATCATTTAATTTGCGGGCTTCTGAAAGATGAATTTGCTGCAATGTCCAGCCTGTTATTTACAGGATTTGTAAAAAAATATTTTTCTCTTCTTTGGTAGATATTGAGCAGTTTGTTTTTTCTAACGATTTGAATAGGGACAATCTGAATTTGATCTTCTGCCTCTATTCTTCATTCCGTAAAATGAATTTGATGACCTTCTTCTGTTTCCTTCAAAATTATTGCAATTTGCTCTACATTTTTGTTCTGTACAATTTTGCCCTCTTTCATTACCACATATATTTTGACATTCATTGTAAGCCCTGCAGCCAGTGCCATTTGTGTAACATCTTTTTCTATATTCTGCTTCGCTCACTTCACTCAGTTTTTTACCATCTCTATCAATAAAAAATTTTTGGTCTGCGTTTCGGAAATAACAATTTCTTCCTGTTAAATTATAAGATTGGTTAGTAATTTCTGGTGCTGAGGTTGCAAATGCAACTGTAGTTCCAACTACAAGAGATATAGCCAGAGCAAGGGATAATGATGTGGTTTTTTTCATTTTCATAATTGTTTCAATCCTTTCTTCTGTTGAATTTTTACTGAAATTATTGCAAAGGGGAGTAAATCCGCTCTTTGTTTCTTCCATATCAATTAAGATATAGGCATATGTGGATTTTGATTTTTGACCGAATATATGCAGTACAGATTCATCACAGGATAACTCAATATCCCTGTTGGCAAGAATATACATAAGCCAAACAAAAGGATTAAACCAGTGTACACAAAGTGCAATGGTAAAAATCAGTTTTGCTGCTACATCAAACCGCTTGATATGAATATACTCATGCTCTAAAACATATTGTAATTTATCTTCGTTTTGCCAATCTGTTGTTTTTGGCATTAAGATAACAGGTTTAAATATTCCATAGGTAAGCGGAGCCAAAATCAGGTCAGATTGACGAATTGAAATAGTTCGCCTTAATTGATGTGTACTTAACCATCTTTGTACAAACGGACAATCTGCCGGAACAGATGTTCTAAACTCATTGTAACACTTTTGGTAGGTAACAATAAAAAACAATACACATAATATAAATCCTGTTCCCCAAATAATCTGCCATAAAGATAAATAGGATAAACCTGATGATATATAGGAATAATCATATGTAAGGGGTATGTTTTCCTGAAAAATAATCAAAGGTGTATCTGCAATTTTTATTTCTGTGCCCATGTAGTTTTTAAAAAGTGTGTAAATGCTGAAAACAGATGGAATTGAAAAGGGAATCAGCAGGCGTACTGATACAATTCCCCAAAAGACCAAGAAAGTTTTTTTGGGCAGATGATTTATTGATAAGGCACGAATCAAAGTAATGACTATTATTAAAATTGCTCCACTAATGCTCATTTGTATTAAGTTCACTCTGTTCACCTCACTCTAAATATTCAACCATTTGTTTCAGCTTTTTGATTTGTTCACAGGACAGTTTTTTTCTACCCAGCAAGGCTGCAAACAGCTTGTCAGCCGAACCGCTGTACAGCTTATTGATTAGCTCATCTGTTTCTGCCTCCTGCACTGCTTCTTTCGGAATCAGTGCATGGCACATAAAGTTTGGTTCAGAGCGTTCAATGGCACCCTTTTTTATACAGCGTTTAATAAGAGTATAAGTGGTATTTACATTCCAGCCAAAGGCCTCTGTAAGCGTTTTGGCAATTTCCTTTGCAGGAAGATCTCCCTTTTCCCATAGAACATCCATTACTTTTAATTCGGAATCAAATAATTTTACATCCATAGTATCACCTCTTTTCATAAGACAACAGTATTATTTCTGAATTTATAATACTACAGTCTTATAATAAAGTCAAATGAATTTTTTATGAATAACAATATATATTTTAAAAAACCAAATTTTGTGCAAAAGTCAGGACAATACAGCACCTATCGGTATTGTGAAGGCGATGTCATTACAATGAGGTCTGAATTCAAAAGCGATTTTTCCACAATTTTGATTTTATCTGCATACTTGCAGATATCTTCTAATTTCAGAAAACAATTTGTAATGCCAAGCCAAAAAGAAAGGACAATTCTGGGCAAAATAGTATTCTACAATATTTGCTTTTTGCCAGAAATCTGACAAAAATATTTCTTTTATTCCATAGGCTACACCATACTTTTGTGTTTAGTTTATGACAATGATATTAATTTAAAGCTCCAAAAAATACTGTATAATATTAAAATGGAGCAGACTTTTGACACCTTTGAAAAAATATTTTTTTATAGTGTATACCCAAATTGGTATATTTTTTTCTTTTTAAAAATAGTTATAAATATACCTGAATTTAATAATGCAAAATACACAAAGACAAGTTGCCACAGCCTCTGACAGTGGAACAGCCAACCAAATCCCTGTTATTCCCCAAAAAATCGGCAATATTATTATACTGGCAGATATAAAAACAAAGGTTCTCAAAAAAGACAGTGTTGCTGAAATTTTTCCGTTAGAAAGTGCAGTAAAAAGAGAAGAGGTAAATATATTTATTCCCATAAATAAATAGCAAAGTGAAAAAGTGATATATCCATCCTTGGTTATATTAAAAACTTCTGTGTCTTTTTCCACAAACATTCCTATTATATAATCCTGTAAAACATATGACAGAATAAACACAACTGCTGATGATATAATTATAAAAAATATACTTATTTTAAATATATTTTTAAGTTCATAAGTATTTTTTTCACCATAGTTGTAGCTTATAACAGGACATACACCTGAGGAATATCCCAAATAAACCGACATCAACAGATATTGGGCATAGAGCATAATGGTGATTGACGCTACCCCATCTTCTCCCACATATTTAAGCATACTCATGTTAAATAAAAATGTGGTAACAGAAAAAGCCAAATTACTGACCATTTCCGAGGAGCCGTTAAAACATACATCTAATAAAAACCTGCCGTCAAAATTAAATTCAGTCAGATAAAGAGTGCCTTTTTTATCAGTTATAAATACAATCATACCACATACAGCCGGTATTAAATAGCTGATTCCCGTGCCTATGGCGGCACCTGCTATATCCATTTTGCAGATTACAATAAATATGTAGTCAAATATAACATTGGCAATCCCTCCTATTATTGTGGTAATCATACCCATATTAGGTTTGCCAGCTGTTACCAAAAAGTATTGAAAATACACTTGCAGTACTGACGGAACAGTAAAAATTGCCAGTATTTTAATATAGGTGGTGCAGTAGGGCAATAGTTTATCAGTAGCTCCACAAATAATTGCAATTTGTTCTGCAAAAATATAGGATACAAAGGCAAAAATAAGTCCTGCAACAATTCCCACCACCACTATAAGAGAAAACTGTTCACGGGCTTTTTTATAGTCATTTTCTCCCATTTTTATAGCAATTATAGCACTGCCTCCTGTGGCAAGCATAATTGAGCAAGCTGTGGAAATCATCAAAAACGGTACACTTATATTTATAGCGGAAAGGGCATCGGCTCCTACATATTTAGAAACAAACATTCCGTCCACCATAGTGTAAAAAGACAGAAATACCATCATAATCACGGTAGGTGCTGTAAATTTAATCAGGGACAAGGCATTAAAATGCCTGGCTAATTTGTTGTTCATAAAAAACTCCTTTTTATACAGATTAATGGTAAACTTTAAAAATTTAAATAAATTTAAAATACTTTTATAGTATTTATTATAAATGAAATTTAATTTTGCGTCAATGTCATATCTGAATAGTCAAAATACTGTGAATAATATCAAATATCTGAAATATAAAAATATATTTTGTTATAGTATAATAAAATGATACTGTATTAAATAAATGACTTTAATAGAAATTAAAAAATATTACTAAACAGTTCACAAAACCAATCTTATATGATATAATCTACACATTAACTTTATGTTACTAAAAAATTGTAAAATAATTACATGAACGGAGGCAAAAAATGAAATCCGAAAAAGAAATTATAGTTGTGGGACATAAAAATCCCGATACGGATTCCATATGCTCTGCAGTTGCATACGCATGGGTAAAAAATAAAATTACAGGAAAAAAATATACACCTAAGCGAGCAGGTGATATAAATAAAGAAACCGCTTTTGCTTTGGATTATTTTAATGTAAAATATCCCGAATATTTGGCAGATGTACGCACACAGGTAAGTGATATTGAGCTTAAAATCGTTCCATCGGTAAAGAAAAACATATCCATAAAACAGGCATACAGCATTATGAAGGAATATGACTCCACAACTTTGTGCATAACCAATAACAGTGAAGAATTGGCAGGCTTAATTACCATGACGGATATTGCAGCTTCCGATATGGACGTATATGATAACCGCATTGTATCAAACGCCAAAACCCCCTATGAAAATATAGTCAGTGCATTGGACGCCAAAGTTTTGTGCGGAGATATAAAAGGCAATTTTGACAGCGGAAGAGTTACTATCGGTGCAAATACACCTGAAATGATGCTGAATTATGTGGCCAAAGGTGATATGGTAATATTGGGAGACCGCTTTGAGTCGCAATTTTTTTCAGTCGAAGTGGGAGCAGCCTGTATTATTTTATGTACGGGAAATGAACCAAGAGAGGCTATTTTGGATTTGGCAAGAAAAAACAACTGTATAGTTTTATCAAGCCCTTATGATTCTTATACTGTAACAAGGCTTATAAATCAGAGTATGCCCATTGAATATTTTATGACAAGCAAAAATTTAATGGCTTTTGAACAATGTGATTATACAGATGAGGTAAAAGATGTTATGTCAAAAGTAAGGCATCGCTATTTTCCTGTAGTAGATGAACATGGAAAGTATCAGGGATTTATTTCAAAACGCTCGTTTTTGGCAATGGAGAGAAAACAGGTTATTATGGTTGATCACAATGAAAAAAATCAAGGTGTTGATGGCATTGAAAGTGCTGAAATCCTGGAAATTATCGACCACCACCGCTTAGGGGGATTTGAAAGCATTAACCCTGTTTTGTTCCGAAATCAGCCCCTTGGCTGTACAGGAACCATAATTTATCAAATAGCTGAGGAAAACAGTATAGAACTTACCAAAGAAATAGCGGGACTTTTATGCTCGGCAATTTTATCTGATACATTGATGTTCCGTTCACCTACCTGTACTGATATAGATAAAGCTGCGGCTTTGGATTTAGCTAAAATTGCAGAAATAAATGTGGAAGATTATGCTCAGGCAATGTTTGAAGCCGGCAGCGATTTATCCTCACGGTCCACAGAAGAAATTTTTTATCAGGATTACAAAACATTCTCCACCGGTGGGGTAAGTTTTGGTGTAGGTCAAATCACATCTGTCAGCAAAGTCGGACTTGAACAAATGCAGCCAAAACTTTTGGAATATATGGAAAACAAGTATAAGCAAAATCCGGAAACTATGCTTTTCTTTATGCTGACAAATATTATTGAAGAATCCACCATAGTTCTTTGCTGCGGTGGAAAAAGTCGGGAAATTACACATATAGCTTTTGGGAAAGATTATGATAAGGGAGTAAAAATCCAGGGAATGGTATCTCGCAAAAAACAGTTTATACCTTCCCTGATGTCAGCTTTACAGCAATTTTAGTTACAAATGAGAAAAATCCGTCATAAACTTAATTAAGCCTTTATGTAATACAGTTGGCATAATTCCTCCACTGTAATTTAAATACTATACAGTATTGGTTCTGTCATATACTCAGGGCATAAATATAATGAAATTAAAAATTCCAAAATAATGGAAATTATAGGTTTGACAGCAGCAATTATATTTACCGGAGAAGAAAAATTGTATTATATTCCGTCAATTATTAAAAATATAGTTTTTCTGAGATTTTTATTGTGCTATCAGTTCAGCATAAAAGTATTCTTCATTATTTAGTAAAAGATTTTAATATAAAAACAACGGGAAGTATCAAAATCTGATACTTTCCGCTTTTTTATTTGTAAATTTTTAAGTTGTTTAATACTGTATATTAGATTAAACAATATGACGGGAAATAATAATAAATCCCACTGCCATTTGCACAAGGTCGTAGCAAACAGTTATAATCAAAGCTTTTTGCATACTTACACCGCCAATTACCTGTAGGCTTAGGGAATAATTAGGGTTTTCCGTGTAATTGTCTAAAGCGGCTCTGGTGTATTTAATTTTCTTTACACAGTGGTTTAAATATATACTGTTGGCTAAAAATGCCATACTCATACGCACTAAAAAATTAATAATAATAGCAATATTTGACATCTGCAGCCAAAACATAATTTTTTCATAATTAGGATTTTCGGTGTCATTAAGCAATTCGTTTGCCAGCTGTGAGGCGGAATTTACCGTAATAATCTGTTCTTTTGATTTTTCCGCAATATATGATGAATAATTATCTACCAATGCCATAGTAGGAATAAGGGTAATTACTGATACAATCAGCAAAACAATACCCTGTTTATATAGTTTTCTGTAAAAGAAATACATGAAACTAAATATAAAAGCACTGAAATTCCATGTAAAACAGCTGTTTTCTTTTATTCTTTTAAATTTTGATAAGTAATAGTAGGAGCTTTTCCCTACAAAAGTAGCAAACTCTTTTGCACTGACATCATCTATTGAATCATTTTCATTCATAAAGCCGTACATTGAAAATTTATTCATGTCTATTTCTTCAATGGTTTGACCTTCTGTATTCCTGTCATAAAATTTATTGTTTTTATCTTCTGTGTCAGAAATATCGGAGTAGTTAAGCTTATTTTTTATTCCCCATTCTTCACTTGTGCCATGAAGATGTTCCAATACACATTTGCCGTTTTCTTCATAGCATTTTCTGTGGTGAGGAGCACCACATTCAGGGCAAACAACCACATCGTCCCCTTCCTCAAAGGGTTTATGGCAGTAAACACATTCTTTTCCTTTAAACAGATTCATTTTAAATCTCCTTAATATATTAAATATTTTATTTTTTATTTTATTTTACAACATAATATATATAAATTAAACTATAAATTGTTAAGAAAAATATAAATAATTCTCTTTACATTATGAATGTAATTACATTATAATATACATATTGAAATCATGTCTATATGAATGGAGAATGTGTATGCTTTTATTAGAACAGCTTAAATTAGATATTCAAAGTCTAAAACCTTCATTGGAAGATTTAAAAGACGCAATCGCATATGAGGATTTGGAAGAAGATTATAAAAATCTTTCTGCCGAAACCGAAAAAGAAAATTTTTGGGGTAATTTGGAGTACAGCCAAAGCATTAACAAACAAATTATAAGGATAAAAGAAAAAATAAATTCATATAATGACTTATATGAATTATTTGAAGATACCATAACACTTTTGGAAATTGCTTTGGAGGAAAGCCAGGAAAACGATGAAGTATATAAGGAGTGCAACTCAAACTATAAAACTATATGTAAAAAAATTGAGGAAATGCGTCTTTCTACACTTTTTACAGGGGAATATGACAACAAAAACGCTATTTTGACTTTTCATGCGGGAGCAGGCGGAACAGAGGCTCAGGACTGGGTGGAAATGCTGCTTAGAATGTACACCATGTGGGCAGATAAACATGGTTACAAACATAAAATAGTGGATTATTTAGCAGGTGAAGAAGCCGGAATAAAAAGTGCTGTTATGTTTATAGAAGGCATTAACGCATACGGATATATGAAATCCGAAGTGGGTGTTCACAGATTAATCAGAATATCTCCCTATGACTCATCAGGAAGAAGACATACATCTTTTGCCTCATTGGAAGTTATGCCGGAAATAGATGATGACATTGACATTAAAATTAATGAAAGTGATTTAAAAGTTGATACTTATCGTTCAGGCGGTGCCGGAGGTCAGCATGTAAACAAAACCGAATCTGCAGTAAGAATTACACATATTCCAACAGGTGTGGTGGTTGCCTGCCAAAACGAACGCAGTCAGCATATGAACCGTGAAGTAGCCATGAAAATGCTCAAATCCAAACTGATTGAAATAAAAGAAAGAGAACACCTTGATAAAATAGAAGATATAAAAGGAGACCAAAAGAATATTGGCTGGGGAAATCAGATAAGAACTTATACATTTATGCCTTATACTTTGGTAAAAGATCATCGTACAGGATATGAAAACGGAAATATAAATAATGTAATGAACGGAGAAATTGATGAATTTATAAATGAATATCTCAAATGGAATGAAAAAAATAAGAAAGAAGATTAATAAACAGCAAATAAAATATTAATAAATTGTTGCAATAAATTAAAAAGAGATAAATTTCCAAATAATACGAAATTTACATTAATATTCTAAAATTGCGTATATTAAGAGAAAAACAGGTAATATCTTTAGAATTAATATTATGTTTATTGTAGAAATTGCACAATAAAATTATTGAATTTTCTGTATTGACGATTTGTAAATTTAATGTTATCTTATATACAAGGATAAAATTAATATTTAAGATAAATATTGTTTACGATTTGTATTTATATTTTCTGATCTTGTTCACATTTGTTCTAATGACCAAAAACGAATAAAAATAGATTATAAAATTCATTTTGTACAATATTTATCAGGAAAGCAGAGGTTGATGGATTAATGGAATTTTTAGAAAAATTAGTCAGCGCAGTTAACGGAGTTCTGTGGGGTAATGACAAGATCATTGCAGGTGTTCTTCTCATATTGTTGTGTGGTACCGGTCTTTTCTACACAATAAGATTGAAGTTCGTACAGGTTCGCAAATTCGGTGAATCTTTTAAGGCAACATTCGGAAACATTAAACTTAACGGCGACAAAGCCGGCAAGGATGGTATGTCCTCTTTCCAATCATTGGCTACAGCTATTGCAGCTCAGGTTGGTACAGGTAACTTGGCAGGTGCTGCTACAGCTATCGCAGTTGGTGGCCCCGGTGCTATTTTCTGGATGTGGGTTAGTGCTTTCTTTGGTATGGCTACAATTTATGCCGAAGCAGTATTGGCTCAAAAATATAAAGTTACAGATGAAAACGGTGAAGTAAACGGTGGTCCTGTTTACTATATAAGAGCAGCTTATAAAGGCAGCTTTGGTAAAATATTGGCAGCTTTGTTCTCCATATTTATTATTCTCGCTTTGGGATTCATGGGTAACATGGTTCAGTCAAACTCCATAGGTCATGCATTTAAAGTTGCATTCGGAATTAATCCTATTTGGATTGGTGCAGTAGTTGCTGTTTTGGGCGGATTTATTTTCCTTGGCGGTGTAGGACGTATCGCTTCCGTTACAGAAAAAATTGTTCCGATTATGGCTGCCTGCTACATACTTGGCTGTATTGTAATTCTTGGTATCAACTTCAAGAATATAGGTCATGCATTTGGACAAATATTCTCAATGGCATTTTCTGCCGGTTCTGTTTTTGGCGGTTTGGTAGGTACAACTGTTCAGGCTGCTATGAGTAAAGGTGTTGCAAGAGGTTTGTTCTCCAATGAAGCTGGTATGGGTTCCACACCTCACGCTCATGCTCTTGCAAAGGTTAAACATCCTTGCGACCAAGGTTCTGTTGCTATGATGGGTGTATTTATTGACACATTTATAATTTTGACATTGACAGCTCTTGTTATTATTTCTTCCGGAGTTTTGGAACAAGGCACAATTTTGGAAGGTATTGAACTTACACAAACTGCATTTAATAAAGCATTCGGAAGCTTTGGTGGTGTATTTATTGCTATCACAATGTTCTTCTTTGCCTTTTCTACAATTGTTGGCTGGTACTTCTTCGGCGAAAGAAACATCAAGTACCTCTTCAATAACAACCCTGTAGCAATTAAAGTTTATGCTGCAATCGTTGTTGTATTTATCGTTGTAGGTTCTATGCTTAAAGTTAGCCTGGTTTGGGATATGTCAGATATGTTTAACGGACTTATGGTATTGCCTAACTGCTTAGGTTTGTTGGCATTGTCCGGAGTAGTTGTAAATCTTATGAATGAACATGACAATCTTCAAAAGGTAGCTGCAAAAAATACTAAGAAGTAAGTCATAATTTTATCCTATCTGTAAAGCAGTGAATGTGTTGCCAAAGAGCAAACATTCACTGCTTTTTTGTGGTTTATGCTAAGTATCATATAAAAAAAGCAGAGATGTTTTCTCTGCTTAAATTTGCGTTTTTACTATTTTAGTAATTTAATTAAATTTATTTATAAGTTTACAGCAATGTTTTCTATGACTTACTGCCCAAATGAAACAGAACATATGCCATTGTCAAAATTTACTTTTTTTATGTTATCTGTTTTTCTGACAGAAAGTTTTTGCGAATTATGGAAGTAACAAATGAGGCCATCAAAATACTGCCGGATAGGGCAATAGTGATATAGCTTCCTATTCCCCTACTTAGAATCATGGAACTTTGAAGTAATTTGCCCGGAAAAATTGTTTTAAAGTAGTGAAGAAAGTTGCTTTCAGCAATGCCGACACCACCGGGGAAAGGCAAAGCAGCACAGCTTATATACAGTGCAGATTGCAGAGCAATAATCTGGAAAGGTGATACATGGGACAGACCCAATGACTTATAGACCCAAAAGGGTGCTGAGTGCATAGCTAAAATACGCACAATAGTGATAAAACAGTTTACAAGGCAGTAGAACTTATTTTTTCGGAATAGGTTTGCACTGGCCTGATACTGTGTAATGGATTTATCTACACTTTCATAAAAGGAAGCAGCTTTGACTTTGGAAAAAAGGGACACTAACCAAACAAACAGTTCTGTCAACCTAAAGATAAATCGTTTGGTAAACATAGCACATAAAAGCAAAACCAAAAGAACCGTATTAAGTCCCAAACCAAGCCACAAGAGCCAAATGTAATCACCCAGCAGACGGCGAATTAACTGCTCAAAAGACAGATAACCTACGATTCCCAGCAAGGTAACGGAAAACTGATAGCAAGCCAAGTCCATTACCAATGCCAATGTACCATTAATAGCAGATATGCCCTTTTTGTGCATCATATAAATTTCCATAGGCTGGCCACCGGTGGCTGCAGGTGTGATACCACTGAAAAAATTGCCTGCAAATGTATATAAAAGGCACTGAAAAAATGATTGTTGTTCGCCCAATAATTTAAGGTTTCTCCGAACAGTCAAAGTTTCTGCACAAAGCATTAGTCCAATCATGGCAAGTCCACACAGTAAAAACTCAAAATGGCTCTGTCTGGCAAGGTGAATAACCGAATGAAAATCGGATTTTGCAAATATAGTTCGATAGGTGAAAATACCGATTATGACAAAAAGTCCGCCGTTAATCAGTATTTTCTTCAATGAATTCAGAAATTGTTTCAAAGGTATAACCCTCCTTTTTCCAATGGGGGATCATTTTTTTTAGTGTATTTATGGTTTTAAATGGAGCATTGTCTTTACCTCGACCATCATGGAGGCAGATGACTGCACTGCCACGGACTTTCTCATGAAGTTTATGACACAGAATTTCTACAGTGGCATTTTTCGACCAGTCCCCTATTATTACAGTCCATAAAACTGTTTTAAGATGATACCGCTTGCAAAGCCATATTCCCAATGGTGTTACATGACCCCAAGGTGGTCGATAATAGATGGGCTTTGTATCCAAATCAGAAAAAATCCCCATACTTTTTCTAAAGTCCATACATAGTTTGTGGGGTAACTGTATGATTTGATTATGGTGGTTCAGGGAATGCAGTCCAACAGTATGTCCCTCTTGTTTCATTCTCTGTAAAATATCAGGGTACTTTTCGGCAGTGGAGGAGAGAATAAAAAAACTGGCATGGATATGGTGTTCTGCCAGCAAATCCAGAAGTTTTGGTGTATATCGGAAATCCATACCGTCATCAAAGGTCAGACAGAGTGTTTTTCCTGTTCTGCACTTTTTATGAAGAGGATTTGTAATACGAAGGACAATAGTGGTGATAATACCAAGAATTATATACCCTATATATGCCACAATCACAGCAAGCAATATTGATTTACACATCATAATTGTCATACGCTCCTTCATATTTCATTCGGTTCAGCTCAATTTCCTGTTTTACCTGCACCATATGCTTTTGGTAAGTAAGATATCGCTGTTCGTCTGACAATAGCTGTGAAATCTGCTGGCAAGCATCTGTATGATTGTGGATAACTATACCAATTTCCTTGGATTCAATAAAATTTGCATTTTCCAATTCGTGCTGATAAGAAGGATACATTGCAATATATGGTGTGGTGGCATAAATGCTTTCAAAAAGTGAGATGCCTCCGGGTTTGGATATTAGAAAATCAGCCTTTGCCAAGTAGTCATGGATATTGTTCACAAACCCAATGACCTGTACAAAGGGGTATTCGGTTTTTATCTTTTGATAAAGCTGCTGATTTTTCCCGGCTACCACCGTAATTTCGATTTTGGGTATATTTTTAAGTCCCTGTAACAACTCGTCAAACCATGGAATAATGCCAAGTCCCCCTCCCATGATGAGTAAGTGTTTAATATCATGTATACCCGCCTTATTGGGCAGACACCTGAATTCTTCCCTAACCGGAATTCCACGAATACAGATTTTTTCGGAGGAAATACCAAGCTTTGTAAGCTGACACCCTACATAGGAGGTGGCTACCCAATAGCTGGCTGCATAGGGATAGAGCCAACCTGCATGAACTCCCACATCTGTGATACAAACATGAACAGGAATATTAAGTTTTCCCAGCTTTCTGCCGCAACCTGACCAAGTGGTTATAACCATATCGGGACAGATATGCTCAAGTTCTCTTTCTAAAGCCGGAGCTGTCTTAGGTTTATTATAGGCTTTTCTGCCGAATTGGTTCAAAGCATTATAGAGCCAACTATGCCTGCAAATCACTTTGCTGAATACAGTATAGATAAAATCTGTTTTTTTCGGATACAAAAGCTGTATAATATCGCTGACCACAACTGTATGTCCTCTGCTCAAATACTCTTTTTCCAGTGCATTGGCAGCAGAAGTATGTCCATTGCCAAAACCTGATGTTAAAATCCATACTTTCATCTTATTCTCCCTACCTATACAGGCTGATACTGTCCGATTTTTCCAATATAGACAAATTCAGCCGATGATACACTTAGAAAATCATGGGGTCGAACCAAAGAGGTAGGTTTATCAAGCACATTAATTTCTGATTTTTGCAACACTTGAGCAACAAATTGGGAGCAGAAAAGGCGATTTTCTCTTTCTACCGGGATGCCCAAATAGCAGTATACAAGTCCCAAAAGGTTGTATTTACAAGGTTTCTGCTGATATTCTTTAATCACCTGTCTAATCTTATTTTTCTCAGCTTGACTGACAGGAATCCGCAAAAGCACAATGTCTGAATTGTTGTGCGCAGCAAAAAAACCTTTGCTTTTGCTCTCCACTACAAACCCAGCCACAAACATATTCCACAGCTCCTTGCGTCCCACAGAGTAGACTGTTTCCAGGCTGTTATCCAATGCAATAGAGCAATGATTATAAGATACGCCAAGAACCCGCTGTATGGCTATCCCCAAAAGTGTATTGGTTTTTGATATCATAATATAAATAAATTCCTGATTTCTTGTTTCCATAGATTTTCCTCCAAAAACTAAGGCGTGCATTTTAAGTTAAAATGCACGCCTTAGTTTGTTGTAATTAAGAACAAATGCCGATCTTCAGACGACATTCTCACTCCCTTGCCCGGAGTTAAGTGATCATTGTACAATTATGGCTGCATGGCAAAATTCAACTCATCACTGGATTTTATATTATTCAATTTATTCAATGCATAAAGATAAATAACCACAATGCACTGGATAAAATGGATATTGTTACCAAGATATTGGAAACAATGTACCTTTTTTTTGATTTTCCTGCATATCGAATCAACAGTGAAAACACTGACAGAAATCCTAAAATCCAAGCAAGCATCTGTTGTCCCATATAAAGCGCTGGGATACTTATGGCATTGATATAGGAGATAAATAATGCCCAACAAGCCAATACAAAAAAGATGCAATTTTGAATTTTTCTGTTCTCTACAGAAAATAAAAGGATTGAACCAATGATAGCTACAACAATGCAAACGACAAATAAAAAAACCAAAATAAACAGTAATTCCATGTTATTTCCCCGCACTCTTGATTTTATTTAAGTATAGCAGCCGTATCTAAAGAAAGATGGGAGGTAATTCTAAATAAATCTAAACATTTACAGGAATTTTGATTGTAATTTTGAATTGGTCATCGGTATACTGCCAATCCACAGTCCCTCCATGCCAAGAAATAATACGGGTAATTGTTTGCAAACCCAGTTGATGACTTTCTGCTTTTTGATGATTTGTCTGTATGTAGTTTGACTGTTCAAGCTTTAGATGATTTTCCTGTACAGAAATCCTCAGAATGACCGACTTTTGTGCATCGGCATATTTTTTGATATTTGAAAGAAGGTTATCAAAAACTCTGAAAATTTCCTGAATATCAAAGTAGCCTTTGAAATTGGAACATTCGGACCAGTCGATTTCTACAGAAAAAGACTCCGACAATACACTTTCCCAGTCATCCACAATTTGTTGGAGCAGTAATTGTCCATTTTCAAAATATTCCATATGGCGGACATCATTTTCCAAAAGTCGTTCCATCAGTTCTTTTATTTGCTGCCCTTTTCGGAGGGTAAGGTGTATATATGCATCTATCTCTTCCTCTGTTCGGTTTTCTTTAGATGCCAGAAGTTCGGAATAGGACATTACTGAGGTGATTGGTGTGCGAATATCATGGGCAATGGAACGGATAAACTGTTCTCTTTCCGCAGTAAGTGCTTCTTCTTTTCGTATCAGCTGCTGTTCTGTTTGCGAAAGATAGTTAATACTTTGAGCAAGTTCTGTAAATTCGTTATCGCCTTCTACTGGGATTCTATAATCCATACGATGTGTTCTCAGTGCCTCAATACCACTGATAATTTCCTGCAAATATAGAAGCTTTTGTCCAAGCAGAAAAAGAAAGATAATGACAAAGAAAACAGCAGAGGCAAGCAAACAGATACCTTGAACCCATATATGTACCACGGACAAAAAATAACCATTATTAAATTTTTCTGTATGTTCTAAATAGCGATAGCAAATGGAAGAAACTGTGTTATTTAAAAAAGCGAACAGAAAAACAGAAATCAAAATTGATACAACAAGGAGCATTAAAATCTCCCTGGAAAGTTTCTTTTTAGTCAACATAATACCCTCTGCCCCAAGCTGTTTTAATGTATTTTGGCTCTCTGGAATTATCTCCGAGTTTTTTCCTCAGATTTTTTATGTGCATCATAACTGCACTGTCGCTGATTGCATTTTCATCCCACACAGATTGATAGATGTTTTCCAAAGAAAAAATCTTTTTTCTGTGACTGATTAGAAGTACCAGTATTTTATATTCAGTGTAAGTTAGAATTATTGGTTCACCGTTTCGGGAAACCGATTGGCAGTTTAAATCAATGGTCAAATCCTGAAGCTGACAGCAGTCATTATCTTCCGGCTTTGCCTCTGGTTTTATACGACCTCTGCGTAAAATTGCTTTTATACGCATCAATAATTCAATATTGGAAAAAGGCTTGACCAGGTAATCATCTGCACCAACTGAAAAACCCATGACTTTATCCGACTCGCTGGAATAAGCTGTCAGAAACAAAATCGGTGCATCAAAGTGTTTGCGAATCTCTGCTCCGGCCATAAAACCGGACATCTTCGGCATATTCACATCTAAAATATACAAGTCAATTTCTTCACAGGAAAGCTCCACAGCATCACTTCCGTTGCAGGTAGTTACAACATCATAACCCTCACTGCTTAAAAGTAAACAGAGGACTTCTCGAATTTCCTTTTCATCATCTGCCACCAAAATACAGGTCTTATTATTTCGCATTTTATTATCTCCTTAGAATTTTGCAACAAGACTAAATCAGAATTGATTTATAACTTTGCTGTCAAGATGTTTTTACAATATTCCATTATTTTTTCAGAATTTAGTGTATGATACATCAAAATAAACCTGATATATTTACACTATTTATATGATATTTTTATTTATTCTTTTAATTATTGCAGCTGATTTTTCTTTGATTACAGACTGACACTAATAGTTTTTATAAACATCAAGTACATACCGTTTATAATAGTTTCTGAGTGTACTTGGCTTATCTTCTGTAGACTTAACACAAAAATTTCATAGTTGGGCTTTGTTGTCGCCAAAGTTTGCAGAGGAATATCGCCCTTTAGAGGATTCTACTTTACAATAGTTATATGATAGTTTTCATTCAGAACATAGATTGTATCCTTATTTATTTACTGACATAGAAAAGTGCCCCTGCTGATTGTAATAATCAGCAGGGGCACTTTTCGTATCAACTTACCCTAGGTTCACTTTGTGTACCTATAGGAATTCGCCGATTATGACAGTACTTGAAAATTCTATTTTTAATTAGTCGCTGATGTAAGGGAGAAGAGCAAGGTGTCTGGCTCTCTTCATAGCTGTTGTAAGTTGACGCTGGTGATAAGCACAAGTACCTGTTACTCTGCGTGGAAGAATCTTAGCTCTTTCATTGCAGCTCTTTTTAAGGCGTGCTATATCTTTGTAGTCGATTTCTTCAATTCTGTCTGCACAGAATTGGCAAACCTTCTTTTTACCTTTTCTGTTAGGTCTGTTATTTCTTTCCATTAGGTTAACCTCCTTTTATAAATTCAAAAACTTTTGATTTTTAGAACGGCAAATCGTCATCATCAATCTCGGCAAAATCAGCTGCATCACCGTTAGAATATGTAACGGGAGCGGGTTCAGCCTGAGGTCTGCTGTAATCATTGCCATAGTCGGTTGAGCGGCTTTGCTGAGCAGAGGCTTTGCTTTCAATAAAGCTGATGTTTTCAGCTACAACTTCAAAAGCTGTGCGTTTGTTGCCGTCCTTGTCGGTATAATTTCTTGTCTGTATTGAACCGTCAATACCAATTTGATTGCCTTTGGAGAAATATTTGGAAACAAATTCCGCCTGAGCTCTCCAAGCTACGATATTGATAAAATCAGTTTGTCTTTCCCCTGTTTTGGAGGAGTATGCTCTGTTTACGGCAATACTGAATGAACATACCGAAACACCATTAGGTGTCTGTTTTAATTCCGGGTCAGCGGTTAATCTGCCAACTAAAATAACTCTGTTCACAAATTACACCCTTTCCGAAATTACTTTGCAATAATCAAAGAACGGAGAACACCGTCTGTGATATTGTAGATACGGTCAAGTTCAGCAGGGAACTCAGGGTTAGCTTCAAACTCAATGAGAGTGTAGTAACCGTCAGTTTCGTCTTCAATTGGGTAAGCAAGCTTTCTCTTGCCCCATTCATCAATGTTCAAAACTGTACCGTTTTCGCTGATCAGGTTCTTGAACTTTTCAACAAGTTGGTTAACTCCTTCTTCACCCTTCTTTGTGTTGAGGATGAATACTGTTTCGTATTTAGCTGTTGTTCTTGGCATTTCTGCACCTCCTTTTGGACTTTAGGCCTTACCTTATAATGATAAGACAAGGATAATTTATATCTTATGATATAACGAATCTATTTTACTCCAATTATAATGTTTTGTCAATATTTTTTTTGGTATTTTATTTTATCATTGTGATAAGAGTGTAAACAAAAATAATGTTAAATTGTAAAAATAAATGAATAAATCTATTGAAATAAAATATAAAAA
>JAHHUA010000159.1 GCA_020024235.1 Oscillospiraceae bacterium | reverse complement strand
TTATAAATATAAATAAGTCAATAGAAAAAGAATATATGGAAGTTTTGCAATATTTTTGTATAAATATATAATTTTAGCGTAAAAAATAAGTATCCACCGACTAAGTCAGTGGATACTTATTTTAGAATACCAATACAGATGCTGATGCCATTTCCTGCCATGAAGCATCGGATACAGGTGAAATTATATTTCCGTCCCCGTCTTTTTGAACAGGAAGACGGTTAATTTCCAGTTCTTCCAAAGATGAAATTTTGCCTTCTGCATAGTCAGAAAGTCTTTCTGAGCAGCTTTCCAGACGGGATTTTATACCACCTAAACGAATATCCAAAACTTCAAAACCAAAACTTTTATTTTCATGATACCACTGGGTTTTCAGGGCCTTTTTAAAAGTATCAACATAGGGAATTATATCTAAACAGGCTTGAGAAAGATTAGCTAAAGCTTGTTTATCGCCATTGTCATAGGCATATTTAGCCTGTACACCAAGTTCTGATTTTTTAGACAAAATATCGCAAAGACAAGCCAAAGTGTCAAAAAGATATGAATATTCTCCACCTTTTTTACAAATGTTGTGAAGAGTTTTTGCGGTGTCTGCATAATAATTATTAAAGCCTTTAGTTATATGCAAATCATAAATTCCCACCAATGGATCCTGGTAGAGAAGATATTTTTCCGGACAAGCGGAAAGTCTTCCGGGTGATGGATTATCTGGAGTTAAGTTTGGCAAATCCAGTTTCATAAAATCTGCAAAATCCGCGTTAGTACAGGTTTTAAGACGCTTAGCAATAAAGTCATCGCTGTCATTTTGAGTATAACAGTATTCGGCATAAAGGGACAGCACAGGCAAAACAGATGACTGAGAAGCTTCGTTTCCGTCATCACTCCAACCGGTTACAATGACATTTTTTATGCCATGTTGAGTACATTTTTTAAGAGCAATTTTAGAAACCAACATACTGTGATTTAATAAAGGTGCATAGCCGCTCCATTTCCAGGCTCCACCTGCAAATCCCACTTTGTCAGACATGAGTTTGTGATTTTTCATCATATATTCATAGGTTTCTTCATTTCTCGCATAATAATCCCAATAAATAAGTTCCACATTGGAGGGGATTTTTGCTTTGTCTTCATCAGTTATGGTAATGTCCTTTCCGTAATATCCACCACCTGAAATCATTTTAAAGAACATATCGCTCCACATCATACAGGTGTAGCCGTATTTTTCACAGATTTTAAGCACACGGTTTAAATGTTTTTGCATAATATCAATGCGGTCTTCATAGCCGAATTTTTTTATATATGCACCTCTGCCAATCATGGCAGCTTCATCCATACCAATGTTTATATAACGGCTGCGGAAAGTTTCCGACCATGTTTTAATCATAGCTTCAATAAGCTCATAAGTGTCATCGCTGCCACAGAGAAGAATATCGCCGTTGTCACGGAATTTTTGGAAATCCTGCCAGCGGAATATGGCGTTTAAATGGGCAAGAGTTTGGATACAGGGAACCATTTCCACACCTAAATTATAAGCAAAATCATCAATTTCTTTAAGTTCTTCTTTGGTGTATCTTCCTCTTAAATAGCCAAAATAGGGAAAACCCTCCACTTCATAAGTGTCTTCTGTATAGAGCATAACCCGGTCATAACCCATAAGAGCAAGTTTTATGATTAAATTTTTTGTGTATTCAATATTGCATACACCGTTTCTGGAGCAGTCCGCCATATATGTAAGATGCTCATATACGGGAATTTCATTTTCCTTGGCAGAAGTTTTATTTTCAAAAATCCATTCCCTGATTATACCTAAACCTCTGAAAAACTCACAGTTTTTGCTGTAAGAAATTTGAGCTTTATTGTTTTCCAGTTTAACTGAAAGTCCTTTTTCGCATTTTAGACCTGAAATTTCAATCTGATTTATACATGGTGTATCTTTTTCTAAAAAAGAAATGGCAATTTCCCCACCTTTTTTCAGTTCATCTGGAATATTGCTTATATTAAAAATCATAGCTTTTATTCTCCTTAGTTAGATGAAGTTGAAGGGAAATAGGGGATAAGAGAACTTGCCACAGCACTTATAGGCATACTTTGCAGCCAAATATGTCCCGGACCTGTTATAACAGTATTGAAAAGACCTTCGCCGCCGAAAAGCATATTTTTAATGCCGTTTACAGTTTGAATATCCAGGCGGCAGGTAGCTGTCATAGCTGCCAAATAACCTGAGTCAACTACAATTTGCTGTCCGGGAGCCAAATCATATTCTACAATGCTGCCGTCAAATTCTGCAAAAGCAATACCGTTTCCCGAAACTTTTTGCAGAATAAAACCTTCTCCTCCAAAAAGTCCGGAAGAAAATTTCTTATGTAAATGTACAGATAAATTTACCCCTGCTTCAGATGCAAGAAAAGCTTTCTTTTGAAATATATACTCATGTCCCGGCATTACATCAAAAGCTTTGATTGAGCCTGGAAAACTGGACGCAAATGCAATCAAACCCTCGCCACCTGATGCTGTGTAGGTATTTTGGAACATGGCTTCTCCGGAAAACATTCTGCCAAATGCTTTTCCCAAACCACCGTTGGTAGTGGTATCCATTACCATATTAGGTGACATCCATGACATAGATCCTCGTTCAGTTATCATTTTTTCACCATTTGAAAGTGTACAGATTACAACTGGCAATGTATCGCCGATAATTTCATATTTCATACTCAAACCTCCATATTAATAAAAAATAATATTAACTATTAACCTTTTAATCCTCTTGCCTGTCTGTCCATGTCTTCGATAACAATATCGCAGATTTCACCGAGAGAAGCACAGTATTCCAGTACTTTCCATGGCTCATTGGTGTGATAATGAATTTTAATAAGCTCTTCATCACCTACAGCCAAAAGACAGTCACCTTTAAAATTGTCAATAAAGTAATCATTGATTGCATCTTCGTCCAAGTTTTCGCCTTCAATAAGAAGTTGTGTGTCGTATCTAAATTCTATCATAGTAATACTCCTTTTTTTATCGGGCAGCTATTTTTTTATAAATACCCGTAATATCAGCTAAATTTGTAATAATTACAGAGGTTGGATTTATTTTAATATTCGAGAATTAATTTGTAAATAACTTAAAAAAATCCCATTTCATATAAAAGTATTTAAATTTAGCTTAATTTGTATTATAC
>JAHHUA010000158.1 GCA_020024235.1 Oscillospiraceae bacterium | reverse complement strand
TTATTAAGGTTGTAAGTTTTAATCTCAAACGTGATGCTTCTATGGGTAAGAAAAACAAATGGAATGACCGTAAAGATATTGCTGCGGATATAATTAAAAAATCCGGTGCTTCAATAATCGGTGTTCAGGAGCTTTTGCCAACTATGAAAAACGATTTTAAAAATATTTTCAATAATCAGTTTACAATTATAGGCGAAGGACGATATGGCGGAAGTAAACCATCTAATGACGAACATTCAGATATTATATTTAAAAATGATAAAATCGAAGTAATTGAACATAAAACTTTTTGGCTTTCCAAAAAACCGGAAAAACAATGCAGCAGAGGTACATTGGCAGTGTTTCCACGCATTTGTACCGTTGCCGAAGTGCTTATTAAAGACACAAATCAAAAAATCCGTGTATTCAATACTCATTTTGACCATATTTCATGGATTGCCAGAAAATTAGGTGTAAGAATTATTCTTGAATATATGAACAGATTTAACAATATTGAACCTATGCCTACAATATTAATGGGGGATTTAAACTGCAAACCGGACAGTAAAGCTGCCAAAATTTTAAGATATAATCTCCATAATTATAAATCAATTCATCTTAATGATGTATACACACGCTGTGATAAGAATGAAATGTGCAATACTTTCCATAATTTCAAAGGAACAAAAGATATCAGAAAACAGCCTATTGACTATATGTTTGTTTCTGATGATTTTGAAATTAAAAAAACTTATATCTCAACTGAGGACTATAACGGACAATATCCCTCTGACCATTATCCCTTGGTTGCCCTTTTGAAGTTAAAGCCTGTTATGGCATAAAAAATACCTCTATATCTGTGTATTTATCCATTGTTGTATATTTATGACATTTACAAGATATAATATATTATAAGTTTAGCTAAATTTTTTATAAAATACACTTTCTAAGAATTATTTTATGTACACAAATATGGTATAATTATATCTGATTACAGAATATGTAATTTTAAATTTCATATAATATATTAAACTGAAAAGGAGAAAAAATGAATAATATTTATCCATTTACACTTGAAAATCTTCCTTACTCATATGACGAATTATCACCTTTTATCAGTGAGGAAACTCTGCATTTTCACCATGATAAACATATGAAAACATATGTTGAAAACCTTAATAAAGCATTGGAATCCTGTCCGGAATGCCACAGCCTTTCTTTGGAAAGCCTGCTTACCAAATTGAATGAATTGCCTCAATCCCTGCAAACCGGAGTAAGAAATAACGGTGGCGGTGTTTACAATCATCAGTTGTATTTTTCTGTACTGACTTCTCCAAATGCTCAAACAAAACCATCTGTAAGTTTACAGGCAGCTATTGACAGAGATTTCGGTGGATTTGATAAAATGATTGCTGAACTTAAAAAAGTTGCTTTGGGCCGTTTTGGTTCAGGTTGGGCTTATGTTGTCAGTGATAAGGAAGGTGTTCTTTCCATTTGCTCAACTCCAAACCAGGATGTTCCTGATTTGAACAAATATATTCCATTAATGACTGTTGATGTATGGGAACACGCATATTATCTGGATTATCAAAACAGACGCCATGATTACTTTGACGCACTTATCTCTCTGATTAATTGGGATGTTGTAAGCAATTCTTATGATAACAGATAATATTTTAGCATATCTGAGTAAAGTAAAATCTGCTATATAAAAATAAAACAGAACACATAAAATCTGTACTGATTATTATGTGTTCTGTTTTTGTTTTGTAAAAATTTCTTATTAGTATTATTCGGACTTATTTTTCTTAGAACTGTTTTCTTCTCTTTGAGCTTGGATTTGTGTATAGGCTTTTTGTACAGCCTCCAAAATATCGGTTAAATCCATATCTACAGAGGCAGATAAAGGTTCACCCTTACCTTCCTCAGGCTGTTCTTCATTTGCGGCATTTAAAACATCTATGATATTTTTGCCTACTGCCCAGTTTTCAAAAGCTTCTGCCTGTTCATACCATTCTTTATTTAGCTTGGAATTGCGTTTATATCCGGCATCATCTTTAAGTTCCTTGTTTGTTAAAACCTCTTCGGCAATATCATTGGTGATTACACCTTTGGAGTCAAAGTCAAAATGGGATTTAACCATATCTATTGATATATCCAAAACTTTTCCCTTGTCGTCCAGTGTAAGAGCACAGCAAGTAGTTTTGGATTCAGCTCTTCCGTCATTTGCCATGTCAGCTCCTGCTGCATATCGTTTTGAAACAATTCCCAAAGCGGTTTGGCTGCCACATCCGGTCAACATAAATAAACATAATAAAACTGCAATGATTTTTTTCATTATAATATCCTTTCTGATGTTTAATTTTAATATTAATTAATTTTATCATAATTAGAAGAATAAAACAAGAAAGTATAAAAAAAAATCCCCAGCCAAAAAAGACTGAGGATTTCAGATTTTATTTGTTTTGAGAAGATGAGGATTCAGATGAGGAACTCATTTCATCAGAGGAAGATGATGAAGATGACATATCTTTGCTGTTGTCCTCAGATACGGACATTTCGTTTTCACTGCCTAAAGGCATGAAAACACCTCTATTTAAGCCATCATTTATGGCTGAAATAAGTTTACCGCTGACAACCAGATTTTTATCCAGTTCTTTTACAATATCTTCAGGAGTATATAGAGGTTTTAAATCCCAAACTTCCTTGCCTACAAGATAATCGGCTAATTGCTGATATTGTTTGGAAACATTGTTTTCTGATGCGGCAGTGTAGTCGGTTCCTTTGTAGCCCAAAGAATTAAACTTGAAGTTTACAAATTTATTGTTTTTAACTTCAAAGGTTATATCAAGTTCTGCCGGATTTATAAATGCACCTCTGTATGTTCCGTCCGGATATTTTCTTTCGGTGAACATTTCCATAAATTTGTCTGTTCCGTCTTTTATGTCATCTTTAATATTATCTACTGATGATGACATAGAACCTGAACTTGATGAATAGCTGCTGCTTGCTGATGAAGAATTGTTTTTATCATCATATTTTGAACAAGCTGTTACACTTGCCAGCACAGCTGCTGTCATAATTAAAACAAATAGCTTTTTCAAATTAATACCTCCAAAAAATTTCATATAATTTATTTGCCTAATATAATTTTGACTGTTTTGTATAGAATTATTCATACTGAAAATAAAATAAATTATATGTAATGATATAGTTATACTATTAGTT
>JAHHUA010000157.1 GCA_020024235.1 Oscillospiraceae bacterium | reverse complement strand
CGATTTAAAGAACTTGGTTATGACAAACTTCCTATTTGTGTTGCTAAAACACAGTACAGTTTCTCCGATAACGAAAAACTTTTAGGAGCCCCGAGAAACTTCAATATTCAAATTAAAAAACTGAAACTTTCTGCCGGAGCCGGCTTTATAGTTGTAATCACAGGAGAAATTATGACAATGCCCGGATTACCAAAAGTTCCGTCGGCTGAAAAAATAGATGTAACTCCCGATGGCAGAATTATAGGACTTTTCTAATCTAAAAGGAGAAAAATAATGGATTTTACAAATGAAAGCTGCAGAGATTTTATTAAAATTCTTGCATCAAAAGAACCTGTTCCCGGAGGAGGCGGAGCATCAGCATTAGTTGGTGCAGTGGGAGCATCTTTGGGAAATATGGTAGGCAGTCTGACTGTAGGCAAAAAAAAATATGCTGATGTAGAAGCTGACATTATTATTCTTAAAGAAAAAGCTGACAAATTACAAGAAGATTTGTTAAACCTGGTTCAAAGAGATGCCCAAGTATTTAAGCCGCTTTCCCAAGCTTATGGAATGCCTAAAAATACTCCTGAAGAAATAGCCCAAAAAGAAAAAATAATGGCAGAAGTTTTGAAAGAAGCTTGTGCTGTTCCTATGGAAATAATGGAAAAATGCTGTGAAGCCATTGACCTTATGGAGGGTTTTGCAAAAATGGGAAGCATTATCGCTATATCTGATGCAGGTGTCGGTGTAGCTTTCTGTAAAGCCGCACTTATGGGCGCAAGCCTCAATGTATTTATTAATACAAAATCCATGAGTGATCGTCAATATGCTGATGAAATAAACAGAAAAGCAAATACAATGCTGGACAAGTATATTGCAAAAGCAGATGAAATTTATAAATCTGTCAGAGAAAGACTTAACTAAAGGGAGACATAGTTATGGCAAAAATTTTAAAGGGTGCAGATGTTACTGCCTCTCTTAATCAGTCATTAATTGAGAGAACTGCTAAACTTAAAGAACAAAACATAACACCCACACTGGCAATAGTCAGAGTAGGACAAAGAGATGATGATGTTTCCTATGAAAAAGGTGCTGTCAAACGGTGTCAAAAAATCGGTGTGGAAGTTAAACATTTTATTCTTCCTGGAGATGTTGCCGAAGATAAATTAGCAGATACAATTAAAATAATAAATGAGGATACTACAATTCATGGATGTTTAATATTTAGGCCTTTGCCTAAACATATTAATGAAGAAAAAATAAGAAGAATGCTGGCTCCTCAAAAAGATGTGGACGGAATTACAGATGGCTCTTTGGCAGGTGTTTTTTCAGGAACAGGGGAAGGATACCCACCTTGCACTGCTCAAGCCTGTATGGAAATTCTTGACCACTTTGGTTATGATATGAACGGTAAAAAAGCTGTTGTAATCGGAAGAAGTTTGGTTGTTGGAAAACCTGCTGCAATGCTTCTTTTAAAGAAAAATGCAACTGTTACTATCTGCCACACCAAAACTGTTGATATGTCAGCTGTTTGCCGTGATGCAGATGTGCTTATTGTAGCTGCGGGAAAAGCAGAAGTAATAACAAAAGATTACCTTTCTAAAGAACAAGTTGTTATTGATGTTGGAATCCATGTAACAAATGATGACAAGCTTACCGGTGATGTAAACTTTGATGAGGCTGAACCTATTGTTTCTGCTATTACACCTGTACCGGGAGGAGTTGGTACAGTTACTACCTCCGTTTTGGTAAAACACACTGTAGAAGCTGCTGAAAAAACTCTGTATAAATAAAGGATTTTATATATTGAAGGAGTATCATTTATGATAAAAAACTTATACACTTGTATAGGAAAGGGTTTTGACCCATACGAAAATTTAGCCTTGGAGGAAGTCCTTTTAAGAAATGTCCCAAAAGATAGCTGTATACTTTATTTATGGCAAAATCAAAAAACTGTTGTTATAGGCAAAAATCAAAATGCCTGGACTGAATGCAAAATTAAAGAATTGGAAAAAGATGGCGGACATCTTGCCCGCAGGTTGTCTGGGGGAGGAGCGGTATTCCATGATTTAGGCAACCTTAATTTCACTTTTTTGATGAATACATCTGACTATGATTTAGATAAACAACTTAATGTTATAATGACAGCAGTAAATAGCTTTGGAATTAAAACTGAAAAATCAGGACGGAATGATATTATAACTGAAGACGGAAGAAAGTTTTCAGGCAATGCATTTTATCACAACAATGATAAATCTTATCATCATGGTACAATAATGATAAATGTAGATAAAGAAAAAGTTGCGGAATATCTAAATGTTTCCACAGCAAAGCTTGCATCTAAAGGAGTAAAATCAGTAAAATCAAGAGTGGCAAATTTAACGGAATTAAATCCGAATATAACCGTAGAAAATATGACAAAAGCTTTATTTAAAGCCTTTGAAGAAGTTTACGGAGGAAAAGCTGAAACCTTTGTTCTTGATGAAAATGCAGAATCTGTGATAACCTCATTAAAAGAAAGAAATGAAAGTTTTGAGTGGAAACTGGGCAAAAAAATGCAGTTTGATTTAAAACTGGAAAACAGATTTAATTGGGGCGGAATCGAAATTGAACTTAAAATAGATGAGGGTTTGGTACAGGAAGCTTTAGTCTATTCCGATGCTATGGATGTGGAATTTATAACAAAATTTGCTCCTCTTATGACGGGAGAAAAGTTTTCATCAGAAAACTTGGCAAATTCTTTAAAAAAATTGTCAAACGGTACTTTATCACCATTGCAAAAAGAAATGGCACAAGATATAATAGAATACATAGGTAATCAAGAATTTTAAAAAATTTATGAATGGAGAATCAGTGAAATGAATGCATATCAATTAATCGTAATTGGCGCAGGCCCCGGTGGATATGAAGCTGCTATAAAAGCTGCTCAGTTGGGTCTTAAAACAGCAGTTATTGAAAACAGAGATGTAGGCGGCACTTGTCTTAACAGAGGATGTATTCCTACTAAGACACTTCTTCATGCGGCAGAACTTTACAAAGGTGTAAAAGAATTTGAATCAATCGGACTTTCCGCAGAAGGGGTTTCCTTTGATGTTTCAAAAATTCATGCACGTAAAAATGAAGTAGTTGAACAACTTCGTTCAGGTATTGAACAACTAATTAAAGCTAATAAAATTGATCTTTACAGAGGCACAGGTACAATAACCGGACCTCACAATGTAAAAGTTGTTTCTAGTGAAGAAACAATAGAAATTGAGGCTGAAAATATACTTATTGCCACAGGTTCCAAACCAGCCAGACCTCCTATT
>JAHHUA010000156.1 GCA_020024235.1 Oscillospiraceae bacterium | reverse complement strand
TACGAAGCAGAAACAGCAAAAGTTGAAGAAGCTATCAAGGAAGGCCTCAAAAAAGACGGTGATGACAAGCTCAAAAATGTACATGAAGCTGTAATTGCAGCTTTGGGCGGAAAAGTTGCTGACGAAGGAAACTACCTCCCAAGCAAGGCTATTGAAAAAGAAGCTCTTACAGAAGTTTACGGCATTAACGCAGATGATGTTGACGCATTCATCGCTGAAGGTTCAGAAATGAGTGCACATGTTGACACATTCATCGCAGTTAAAGCTAAAGAAGGCAAAGGCGAAGATGTTGAAAAGGCTCTCACAGCTTACAGAGAAACTCTCGTAAAGGATACAATGCAATATCCTATGAACGTTGCTAAAATCAACGCTTCCAAGGTTATCAGAGATGGCGATTACGTATTCTTCTCCCTTTTGGGTTCTTTCTACACAGCTGAATAATAAAGTTATAAATACTTTATAAAAGTTATTTAAAATTTAGCTTTAAATGCTGAAAAACAGGAGATTTTGCAATGCAGAATCTCCTGTTTTATTTTATAAAAATTAAGCTCCTGCAAATGAATTTTGACATTTCTTTGCAGGAGCTGTTTTGTTATGCCTATGACGGATTTAGAAGATATTTTTCTAAAACAGAAAACCTAAAGAACTTTTAGTAATAAGATTTTAGATTAATAACGCAGTTTCGGAATATTTGTATCCTCGGAAAAGTTCTTGAAATTATACATTAAAAGTATTTCATCAAAGTTATTTTCTTTTAAATAATCACTCATGTTGGGAGCAAAATGCCTTAAATCCACCACATGTATTTCATCGAAATTGTACATCAAAAAAGGCACAAATGAATTGGCATAGGAGTCTTTAATAACTAAAATTTTAGAAGTCTTACCCTCTTTGTGATATTTATTTACAGAACTTTTTATAACTGTTTGACCGTTGTTTCCGTAGAGAAATGCACCGTATTTATCACGGGTATTGAACTTTTTCATATCATAAAGTCCGTTTTTCTTTTGCATATTTATCTCTACACTGTCCACAGGAATTTTGTTATAAACTGTAATTGTATCACTTTCAGCTGATATAAGCTTTGATTTATTAAAATATGTGCCGTAAAAATCCTCAACATTCATGGCAAAATCTTTTATTTCATCTAAGGAAACAGGTTCCATACTCATGGAGTGCATATATTCACTATAAGCATAATATGCACCTAAAGTTGTCCAGTGATGGTCAGTTTTATAATAAATATATTCATCTTTATGGGGCTTTAAAGTTTCCAAAAAGTATATTTTACGAAGATTATTACCATTTAGTCTGCTGAAAAGTTCATTGGTATATTTAGTTTGATCTATATTATTAAGTCCAAATGGAACTTTATCTGTAAGAACTTCATAAGAGTTTGGAATTATACCCACTGTTATATTTTCATCAGGATATTTTTCTGTAAACTGTTTAAAATATTCCATGTTTTTATTAAGTCTTTCCATATCAGGGGTATTCAATTTGTCAAACATATATTTGTCTTTGCCGTAAACAACACCGTTATTTTCGATTTTGCCAAGTCCCATTTCAGCCATGGATTTAAGATTTATCCAGTTATCTCTGCCTACAAACTGGTCATTTATATATTTTTCATAGTTTTGAGTATATTTATTGCTGACAAGTCCATCCCATGTAAATGTCGGTTTTTGTTTCAATTTTTTATTTTCAAATTCCGAGAATTCTTTATCAGGCTTTGCAATATCAAATACAAAGGCAATGAGAATAAATGCAAAAAAAAGTATTGTCAAGGGATATTTTAATATTTTTTTCATTGTATTCACCTCTTAAAATCTGAAGTACAAAAACGGATTATAGGTAGCATCTACAAGATATGCAACAGACATCAGAAAAATAGCTGCAAACATAACTGTAGAAACAATTCCATTTGGTTTTAGCTTTTCATAATATTTTTTAAGCCATGGTGTGGAAAAAATACAAGCAACTATAAAAGTAACACCATAATTTCTCAAATAGTAAATCCAATCTGTACCACCGTTAAAGGAAAATAACTTGCCAAAGAATATTCCAAGCTGATGTAAATCTGTAATTTGAAAAATTGCCCAGCTTATCAAAAGCAGAAATATCACATATACATGGGAAAAAATTTTGTGTTTTGCAAGAAAATCTGCAATAAAATTTTTTTCCAAAACAATAATTACAAAGAAGAAAAGTCCCCAAAAAATAAAATTCCAGTGAGCACCATGCCAAAATCCAGTTGCAGCCCATACTACAAAAAGATTTAGAATCCTTCTTACCGGAGGTACTCTGTTTCCACCCATAGGAATGTAGAGATATTCTCTGAACCATGAGCCAAGAGTAATATGCCATCTTCTCCAAAATTCCGTAATGCTGCGTGAAACATAAGGAAAATCAAAGTTTTTTGGGAAATTAAAGCCCAGCATTTTTCCAAGACCTATAGCCATAAGAGAATATCCTGAAAAATCAAAATAAATCTGGAATGCAAAAGCTGCTATAGCAAGCCATGCCAAAGGTGTGGAAATATTAGAAAAACCAATACTTTCTGTTTCAGTCCAAAGCATACCGATATTGTTTGCAATAAGCACCTTGCTGCCTACTCCAAAAATAAAAAGCTTTATTCCATCTGAAATTTGGTTAATATCCATGGTTCGTGTTTTTAGTTCATGGTTAATATCTGTATATCTGACAATGGGTCCCGCTATCAGTTGAGGAAAAAGTACAACAAAGGCGCTGAAATCCACAATATTGGTTTCTGCCTTAACTTTTCCCAAATATACATCTATTGTGTAAGACATGGTTTGAAATGTGTAAAAACTTATACCTAAAGGTAAAGTGAGTTTTAGTCTTGGCATAGTAATACCTGTTATAGCTTGTATGTTTTCCATAAAGAAATTGGTATATTTAAAAAATCCAAGCATACCCAAATTAAACACCATGGAAAATATAAGAGCTGAGCGACAAACCCATTTTTTATCCCGATTAGCCTCAATCACCCGAGAACAGGTATAGTCAACTATAACTGATGCAACCATAATTGGAAAATATTTAACCTCACCCCATGAATAAAAGATCAGACTGACAATAAACAGCACCAGATTTTTAAATTTTTTTGGAGTAAGATAATATACCAAAAAAGCTATTGGCATAAACCTGAATAAGAATAGAATACTGCTGAAAACCATTTTTTTAATCCTTTCAAATATAAATTTACTGTCTTTGACATTGTAACATAATGGTGGTTAAAAATAAACACTTTATTGCATTGCCAGAGGTT
>JAHHUA010000155.1 GCA_020024235.1 Oscillospiraceae bacterium | reverse complement strand
GTATAAATAATATAAATTATTACTTTTTATATAGTTTAAATAAAAACAAATATAGTTAAAAAGCTTAATTTTTATCAAAAATATTATTTATATTGACAAGTAATATTTAAAATGATATTCTGTTCTCATATTAATAAAAAAAGGAGGAATATTTATATGTCTATGATGGAAAATCAGACAAATTCCCTTACAGAAGGTAAAATAAGCAAACAATTAATGGGATTTTTCTTTCCAATTTGGTTTGGAACTTTTTTTCAGCAGCTTTATAATACTGCAGACGCTGTAATTGTGGGAAATTTTGTCGGAAAAGAAGCTTTGGCATCTGTAGGAGGTCCCACAGCGGCTATCATTAACCTTTTGGTGGGATTTTTTGTTGGTATAGCTTCCGGCTGCAGTGTAGTAATTTCTCAGTATTATGGTGCCAGAGATATTGAAAATACAAAAAAATCTGTAAATACCGCTGTTACATTTTCAATAGTCAGTGGATTTATACTTATGGCAATAGGAATACCTCTTGCACCCAATTTGCTCAGATGGATGGGTACCCCTGAAGAAATTATGGTATATTCTACCGAATATATGACAATATATTTTTCCGGTATAGTATTTAATCTTGTTTACAATATTGGTTCCGGAGTTTTAAGAGCAATGGGGGACTCTAAACGTCCGTTGTACTTCCTGATTGTCTGCACAATATGTAATGTTATTTTGGATATTATTTTTGTTGTTATTTTTGATATGAAGGTTAAAGGTGTTGCATATGCAACTATTATTTCCCAGTTTATCAGTGCAGTTTTGGTTATTCTCTCACTTAAATTAAGTTATAAGGAATTTGACTTTTCACTCAAAAAACTTTCTGTTGATAAAAATATACTGAAAGAAATGTTTAAAATCGGAATACCTGCAGGACTTCAGTCTGTTATGTACTCACTTTCCAATGTGGTAATTCAATCAGACATCAATTCTTTTGGTACCGACACTGTTGCCGCTTGGACAGCTTACGGAAAAATTGATGCTATCTATTGGATGACAGTGGGTTCTTTCGGACTTTCTG
Source organism: Oscillospiraceae bacterium (assembly GCA_020024235.1). GTDB lineage: Bacteria > Bacillota > Clostridia > Oscillospirales > Ruminococcaceae > JAHHUA01. The sequence goes on along the minus strand of JAHHUA010000155.1, from coordinate 2,278 downwards.
TTACAACTATTTCAGGACAAAACTATGGCGCCAAAAAGTATGACAGAGTAAAAGAAAGTATCACTGTCTGCATGAAAATTGCAGGTGCAGTTACTGTTGCCATGAGTATATTTTTGATTTTGGCAGGTCAGTGGATTTACAGAATTTTCACCTCTGACCAATCTGTAATTGACATCGGACTTTTTATGCTTAGAATTACTGCACCGTTTTATATTTTTTATATTCCTGTAGAAGTATTTTCCGGTGGAATGCGTGGTGCAGGTACAGTAAAAATACCTACATTTATCACACTTTTCGGTATATGTGTAGTTCGTATAATTTGGAGCTATACTGTAGTTAAACCATTACATCAGCTTTTCCTTGTATGTATAAGCTACCATATAACATGGATTATTGCATCTACAGCTTTCTTTATTTACTACAAAAAAGGTAAATGGCTCAATATTCCCGAAGAAACTTTATAGAAATAACATATTATTATAAAAACTCCGTAAGTCCATTTATCTTACGGAGTTTTTATAATCTAAAGCAAAATATCATTTGCATATATCCGAAAAATTTGGTATAATAAATCATATGTAAAATTAATTAAACCTTGTTTGTGAGGTGCTTAAAAATGAATGAAAAAGAAGCAGAAAACAGAATAAAATATCTAAGGGAAACCCTTGATTACCACAGCTATAAATATTATGTGGAAGATAACCCGGAAATAGATGACTATGAGTATGATATGATGCTCAGAGAATTGGAAAATCTTGAAAAGGATTTTCCTCAGTTTGATGACCCCAATTCCCCTACAAAAAGAGTAGGCGGTATGACAAAAAATACTTTTGAAAAGGTTGAACACACAGTACAAATGGCATCTTTACAGGATGTTTTCAGCTTTGATGAAGTGAAAGATTTTTGTGAGAAAGTAAAAGAAAGTGAAGATAATGTTTCTTTTGTAGTGGAACAAAAAATTGACGGACTATCCGTATCCCTTGAATACAGAAACGGTGAATTTGTCAGAGGCTCCACAAGAGGTGATGGCTTTGTGGGAGAAGATGTTTCCGAAAATCTGAGAACAATCAGAAGCATACCCCTTAAACTTCCGGAAAAAATCCCTTATTTGGAAGTGAGAGGGGAAGTTTATATGCCGATTAAATCTTTTGAAAAAGTTGTTGCAGAACAGGAACTTAGCGGAGAACAGGCATTTAAAAACCCCAGAAATGCAGCAGCTGGTTCTTTAAGACAAAAAGATGCTAAAATTACTGCCAAAAGAGGACTGGATATATTTGTATTTAATATTCAGCAGGCAGAAGGTATAGAATTTAAAAATCACAGTGAATCTTTAAATTATTTAAAAAAACTGGGATTTAAGATTTCTCCTGATTTTAAAGTGGCAAATACAGTTTCCGAGGTTTTGGACAGTATTTCTGAAATTGGAGAAAACAGAGGAAAATACAGTTATGACATAGACGGAGCTGTAGTTAAAGTTGAGAGTTTGGCACAAAGAGAAGCTCTCGGGAAAACCTCCAAAGTGCCTAAATGGGCAGTGGCTTTTAAATACCCTCCCGAAGAAAAAACCACCAAGCTGTTAAATATAGAAATAAATGTTGGCAGAACCGGCAGACTTACTCCCACAGCAGTTTTTGAACCTATAAAACTGGCGGGAACAACAGTAAGTCGTGCAGTTTTACACAATCAGGATTTTATGGATCAGATGAAAATTGCAGTGGGGGATATAATTACTGTAAGAAAAGCAGGAGATATAATTCCCGAAGTAATAAATGTGGCAGAACATAAAAACGAAAATCTCCCCTATAAAATTCCGGATAAATGTCCCTCATGCGGTCATGACACCATAAGACCTGAGGGTGAGGCTGATACAAGATGTCCCAATATAAACTGTCCGGCACAGCTGGTGAGAAATATAATTCATTTTGCCTCCAGAGATGCCATGGATATTGACGGCATGGGGCCTGCGGTAATAAATGCTCTTATTGACAACAAGATTATCTCCAATGTAGCGGATATTTATTATATCACTTCAGAGGATTTGCTAAGTCTTGACAGATTTGCTAAGAAAAGTGCAGACAACCTTATAAATGCCATAGAAAAATCAAAACAAAACGATTTATCAAAACTTATTAATGCTTTGGGTATAAACGGCATAGGAAAACAGTCGGCGGTTTTGGTAACTTCTAAATTTGACAGTATGGATAAAATTATCTCTGCTACAAAAGAGGAAGTTTCCTCGATTGACGGTTTCGGATATGTGTTGGCAGAAAATTTCACC
>JAHHUA010000154.1 GCA_020024235.1 Oscillospiraceae bacterium | reverse complement strand
AAAGAGAAGATTTTTCATCTCCTCTTTTAATATATATAAAAATCCTTTTAAAATTATAAAAAAACAAAAGTTTAATTTTACTAATCAACAGGTTCTTCTATAATATTATCATAGCCTTTTAAGGTTTGGCTGTATATTTTAAAATCATCACTGGTAAAAATAGTTTGATATGGAAGGATACCATGTCCGTTTTCAATCAAATATACCATGTTTATAACCATAACTGCTGCTGCAGTTATAATTCCTGTTTTTATCTGAAGTTTTACAGCTTTTGACCTTTCAGCTCTGGATATATCCGGTTGTTTCTTTTCATCTGCAAGTATTTTCATCAAAGCACAAATACCAAGAATAACCGCAGGTTCAAAAAATAATGTAAATCTATCAACTAATCTGTGATGACAGCTTATAAGATAGAAAAATAAATTAAAGAAAGCACAGTTTATATAAACCATATTAGTTTTATCTTTTTTGCATAATTTATCTTTAAAGAAATATAAGACCGCAAACAAGATAAGAGGGGTTATTATATAATACAACTTATTTCCTGTAGTAATGTGGTATGAACCTATATATTCTCCATACCATATTTTGGTTACAATTTCAAGAATATATGGGGATGAAAAAAACACAGTCATTGAAATTACAGTATAAATTGCCAAAATTATATTTGTGAGATTTACCTGCATTAAAAAATACATAGGTATCATAAGCAGGGCACTTTTATGAAATGATGCTGCCAACAAAGTTATAATCATATAAGGAATAATTTTTTTCTTTTTTGCGGCAATTATAGCATAAGAGAATACTAAACAGGACATTGTCTGTCGGATAAAATTCATGGAGCAATAGAACATTCCCAAGCCGTAAATCATAAAAAATCCCCATACTTTATCTTCTGCATATTTATATATTAACCATCCTGCCAAAGCTGCAATAACTATACTTGTACCTGCATACATAATCTGATAGTTTTGTCCGAATAATTTTAAAAAATATAGAAGCAATGTAAAACCTTTTTCTGATTCTATACTCATAAAATCAGAAAAGGGTGTTTCATGAACCTGACGCCACATACCTGTATAGCCACCATAAGAGTAGTCAAAACCTACATCATATCTTACACAGGAAAGAAAACATAAAAAGCCAAATGCCAATGCTACAAATAATCCGTTTCTGTATTTAAATTGAGTTTTATTACACAGCAAATAACCAAATAATGTTATACCTGCCATTAAAACAATATAAAAAAACATTTTACACCTCTCAATTACAATTTGACAGTAATATCTTCGTCTTTTAAATCTGCCTCATTTCTAAGTATATCATATGTTTCACCTTTGTGTTCATCACCGTGTTCACCGGCAGGGCGATATGTAACACATACCTGTTTAACATAATCTCTTATATTATCGCCGTTTTCATCAGTGATTTGTACAAGTTCCTTGAGCTGTTTAAGGAATAAATCATTGTCAAATTCAATAGGACAGCCTATATGAATGAGATGATTGGGTGTTTCTTTCATTCCTTCTTCTGCCATAAGTTTTTCTTCATACAATTTTTCCCCGGGACGAAGTCCTGTATATTCAACTTTTATATCCACATCCGGTTTATAACCTGAAAGTTTAATTAAATTTCTGGCTAATGTATCAATTTTAACAGGTGAACCCATATCCAAAATAAAAATTTCTCCTCCTTTGGCAAATGTTCCTGCCAAAAGTACCAAACTTACCGCTTCCGGAATTGTCATAAAATAACGAATAATATCGGGATGTGTTACAGTTACAGGTCCACCTTCGGCAATTTGTTTTTTAAACAGTGGAATAACAGAACCACTGCTTCCCAATACATTTCCGAATCTGACTGCCACAAATTCTGTTTTTGAATTTAGTATAAGCTCGGGATTTTCATTATGGCAGTAGGATAATTTTGGCATTTCACCCATTCTGCCTTCTTTTACCATTTTATCAAAGGTTTGAATAACCATTTCACAAAGTCTTTTGCTGGCACCCATAATATTGGTAGGATTTACAGCTTTATCAGTGGAAATAAGCACAAATCTTTCTGCACCGTATTTAGCAGCTGCATAAGCGGTTTTATATGTACCCATGGTGTTATTTTTGATAGCTTCGTTAGGGCTTCCTTCCATAAGAGGTACATGTTTATGAGCTGCTGCATGGTATATAACCTGTGGTCTGTATTCCTTAAAAAGGCTATCCATTCTCCGGCTGTCTCTTACAGAGCCTATTAAAACTTTTAAATTCAGGTCAGGATATTTTCTTTTAATTTCCTGCTCCACATCATATACACCGTTTTCATATATATCAAATAAAATAAGCTGTTTAGGATCATTGGCGGCAATTTGTCTGGATAAATCCGAACCTATGGAACCACCTGCTCCGGTTATAAGTATAACTTTTCCTTTAATATAGTTATAAACCTTTTCCATATCAGCTTTTATCGGTGGCCTACCCAAAAGATCTTCCACTGTTACATCCTTCATACTCTTTATGTTTACTTCGCCGTTTACAAGCTGATAAAGTCCCGGCAATGCTTTTAATTCACAGCTGCTTTCACTGCAAATATTGAGAATATCTCTTTTTTCTTCCGGAGTTGATGTGGGAATTGCAAAAATAATTTTATCTATATTATATTTTTGAACATTTACTAAAATATCATCTCTTCCCCCGGCTACTAAGATACCGTTTACATATCTGTTCCATTTGTTTGGGTTATCATCTATAAAACAACAAACTTTGGATTTTCTCATTTCTGTGCTTTGCTGAATTTCTCTGAGTAAAGTTTTTCCGGCAATTCCTGCACCTATTATCATAATATTTTCTTCTTTTTCATTTGATTTTCTAACACTTCTCAAAAGAAGTACAAATCTGTATGAAAATCTTATTCCAACTAAAAAAGCAAGCTGGATTATACCACCGACTAAATAATAAGACAGTGGCATTTTAATATAAAAAACATAAGTACAGATAATATTTATTCCAGTTGTAATCAAACAGGAAAAAATAGATTTTGTAAGTTCATCATATCCGATAAATCTCCATATACTTTTATAAAGACGCATTACACCGAATACTATAAGACAAATCAGCGTATAAAACGGAGAAAATGATAAAAATGTATGAATAAATTCTGCTGGTATTTCTGTATAACGAAAATCATATCTAAACCAAAGTGATAAAAAAGATGCCAAATTAACTGTTAAAGCATCATATATTATAAGCATAATACTTATCATTTGCCAGTGTTCGAGGTTTAGTTTATGGTTTATTTTATTAATTAATTTTCTCATATAAACTCCCCATTTATAAATTAATTGTTGTTTTAATTACATTTTATTGGATAATTTTTTCCTGTTTACTTATT
>JAHHUA010000153.1 GCA_020024235.1 Oscillospiraceae bacterium | reverse complement strand
TTTTTAAAACAGACAATGAATACACCAAAAAACTTATGGAAGAAATCTTTGTGATTATAAAAGAAATAGACGGAGTTTACACTGAAAATAAATTTAAGAAAAAACTTTTGGATTTTTCCGATTTGGAGCATTATGCCCTTAAACTTTTGGTTACAAAAGATGAAAACGGGGAAAAACCTACAGAGCTTGCATTAAATCTATGTAAAAAATACAAGGAAATTTTAGTTGATGAATATCAGGACACCAACTTTATTCAGGAAAAAATATTTCAAAATATTTCCGACAATGGTAAAAATATGTTTATGGTAGGAGATGTAAAGCAGAGTATTTACAGTTTCAGACAGGCAAGACCGGAACTTTTTTTAAATAAGAAAAACAGTTATCCCGCATTGGATAAAAGCCATGGAGAAAGTAAAGCCAAAATTATTTTAGCTAAAAACTTCCGCAGCTGTCGGGAAGTAACAGAAGGAATAAACTTTATTTTCAGACTTATAATGCAGGAAGGCTTGGGAGGAGTTTCCTATGACACCGAAGACAGTCTTATATATAATGATGACGGCAGAGCTTACAGCAACGAAAGAGGCTGTGAATTTGACATCATTGATACAAAAAATCTAAAGGATGAGGATTTTGAAAAAAGAGAAAATGAAGCCAAATATGTGGCAAAACGAATAAAAAAATTGCTTGATGAACAGTTTCCGATAAAGGACGGTGAAACACAGCGACCTATCCGTCTTTCTGATATAGCTGTTTTAATGCGTTCTGTAAAAGGAAAAGCAGAAGTTTATCAAAAAATACTCACTGAAAGCGGTATTCCGGCCGTTTATAATTCTGACAGTCAGTTTTTGGATTCACTTGAAATAAAAGCGGTAATATCACTTCTTAAAGCTTTGGACAATCCGCTTTTAGATGATGAACTGTACAACGCTTTAATGAGTCCGCTTTTTGGATTTACCGCAGAGGAAATGGCGGAAATTTCACTTAAAAATACAAAATTACATTTATATTCCCGTTTATATCTAAAAAAAGATGAAATAAATAAATGCAGTGTATTTTTTAATAAATTTAATTACTTGAGAAAATGTGCTGTTTCTATGAGTGTTTCGGATTTACTTTTGGAAATATATGATATGACGGGATTTGAAACAGTGGTTCAGGCAGGACCTAATGGAAAAATTGCCGCACTCAATCTAAAACTTTTAGTGGATTATGCTGACAGAATTGACTCCGGCAGTCATGACGGTTTAGCGGGTTTTATAAGATATATAAACAAATTAAGTGAAGCAGAAGGAGATTTTGCATCAGCTCAAATTAACAGTAAAAGTGAAAATACCGTGCAGATTATGAGTATACACGCCTCTAAGGGATTGGAATTTCCTGTGGTATTTTTAGTGGATACAGCCTCTAAATTTAATAAAAATGATTTAAAAGAGGATACAATACTTCACCCTAAACTGGGTTTTGCAGTTAAAAGACGGGATAATAAACTGGGTGTAAGATATACAACCGTCCACTATAATGCAATAAAAATATTAAAAAGAAATGATTTAATCAGTGAAGAAATGCGTATTTTATATGTTGCACTGACAAGAGCTAAAGAAAAAATGATTATAGTAGGTTCTGTTACTTCACAGTTGGATAAACTTTGGGAAAAACTAAACAAACCTTTGGGAGAAAAAGATAAAATAGATGAAGTGCTTCTAACCTCGTCAGTATGCTATATGGAATGGATTTTAGCTGCACTTGCCCATCATGAAAATATTTATGATTTATGCTCGGAATATTCATTTATCCCTAATGATATAATTTCTAACAGCGGTAATTTTAAAATATCAGTTATTTCCGATAAAAATGAAACAGATAAAATTGAAGAAGAAAAAACACAAGAAGTAAATATGGAAAAAAACGATAAAATACTGGATATTTTAAGAAAAAGAAGAAATTTTGTTTATACTGATGTGGCACAAACCAAAACGCCTACAAAATTTGCGATTTCATCTATAGGAAAATCAGAAAATGAGAAAGTTTTGCGAAAAAAACCTGCCTTTGTCAAAGACAATGCCATGACAGGAGCGGAAAAAGGCAGTGCATTGCATAAATTTATGCAGTTTGCAGATTTTAAGGCTTTGGAAAGAGATGTAACCGAAGAAATTGAAAGATTGGTTCAAATGGAATATTTAAGCGAGGCAGAGGGAGAAGCTGTGGAATCTAAAATTTCAAAGATAAAGGATTTTATGGCAAGTTCTTTGTTTAAACGCATTAAAAATGCTGACAAAATGTACCGTGAATATGATTTTATTGCAGAAGTGGGAAAAGATGTGCTGGGTGAATACACTGATGAAGTAAAAGAGGGGTGTTTGGTTACAGTGCAGGGTATTGCAGACTGTATTATTATAGAAAATGGTTCGGCAGTGGTTATTGACTACAAAACAGATAATGTAGCAAATGCAGCTCAGCTTATGGAAAGATACAGTATCCAGCTTAGACTTTACCAAAAACTTTTGGCAGAAAGCCTTGGCTGTCCTGTAAGGGAAGCAATTATTTATTCATTTAAACTAAGTAAAGAAATAAAATTATAAAAAAACAGGACATACAGTTTTTTTGTATGTCCTGCTTATTTATTTTTGCTCATTATTAGTATTTTTAAATGGGTTTGGTGTATTTATAGATAGAATTTTAACTATGTTATTTGTTTTGTTAATCCAGTTGTGGGGCATAGTGGAATCAATCTGCATGCTGTCCCCGGGATAAAGTTCATATTCGCGGTCGTCCACAAAAACAGTGATAACTCCCTCCAAAACATAAATAAATTCTTCACCGATATGAGTGTACATTTCCGGTTTATCTGTATTGGTTATAGGCATAAGCTCAAAAATTCTGGGCATCATATCGTATTTTTTTTCATTTTTAGAAAGAATATACTGCAAAACCTGTGGGCTTATCTGAGAAAATCTGGCTTCATATCTTCTGCATACCATTTTTTCACTGTCAGCGTAGTTGTCTTCAAAAAATGATGCCAAACTAACACCCAGTATGTCTGCAATTTTTGCTAAGGAATCAATGGCTATTGATGATACTCCTCTTTCAAGTTGTGAAAGAAAACCTGTGGATAAACCTGATAAGGCACTTAAATCTTTTAATGTATATTTTTTGTTAATTCTTAGAGCTTTAATTTTTGCACCTACTGAAGTATTTTGATTCATATAATTAAAATTCCTTTCTAAATTAGTTTAATACAAATATAACAAAGTACTTTCAAAATGTCAACCTTATTTAGTTAAAAACATCAAATTTTCATTTTTAAATCAAAAAATTTTTTAAAAGTATTGTCTTTTGTCATATTTAGTATATAAGGAAACTGAATTTAGAAATATGAATAAAATTAGAT
>JAHHUA010000152.1 GCA_020024235.1 Oscillospiraceae bacterium | reverse complement strand
ACATATGATACTATGGTGTAATAATTTAGTAATCTTCCTATATTTCCTGAATTATAGGTAAAATCATGGGACTTCTTCTTGTTTTTACATAGAGAAACTGGCTTACTTGATCTTTTACAACCTGTTTCATACTGTTCCAATCATTGTAGCCTGATTGAGTGCTGTTAATAAGAGCCATCCGGCATATGTCTTTAACTTCATTCATAAGATCTTCTGACTCTCTGACATAAACAAAACCTCTGGAAACAACATCGGGGCCTGCCACAATATCACCTGTAACAGAATCTATAGTAGCAACTACAACTATTAACCCATCTTCAGATAAATGTTTTCTGTCACGCAAAACAATGCTGCCTACATCACCTACACCCAGTCCGTCAACCATAATTCTGCCGGCAGGAACAGTTCCTGTTATCTGAGCAGATGAATATCCGATTTCAATGACTTTTCCGATGTCGCTGATAATGACATTATTTTCGGGAACTCCCATGGATACTGCAATATCCTTTTGGTTTTTAAGGTGTTTGTATTCACCATGGAGAGGTATCACATATTTTGGGTTTGTAAGTTTTATCATTAGTTTTAAATCTTCCTGAGAACCATGACCTGATACATGAGTCTTGTACATTTTATTATCGTAAATAACATCAGCACCCAGTTTCATCAAATCATTAATAAGACGGTTTACCAATTTTTCATTACCCGGAATGGCATGTGCGGAAATAATGATAAAATCATTTGGGGTAATTGTAATTTTTTTATGATCTCCTGTAGACATTCTGGCGAGAGCACTCATAGGTTCGCCTTGACTTCCTGTAGTGATGATTACTAATTTTTCATCGGGATAATTTTTAGCAGCATCAATATCTATCAGAAGCTTGTCTTTGTAGGTAAGATAACCCAGTTCCGTAGCTTTTGCCACAACATTATCCATACTTCTGCCTGATACGGCAACTTTTCTGCCATGAACTTCTGCAAAATCAAATATAGTTTGAAGTCTGTGAACATTTGATGCAAAGGTAGCTATCAAAATTCGTTTTTGACCTGCCTTTTTAAATAAATTGTCAAAACTTGCAGCGACTTCTTGTTCACTGCCGCTGGCTCCCGGTTTATCAGCATTGGTGGAGTCTGGTAAAAGGGCTAAAACTCCCCTTCTGCCAAGTTCACCAAATCGGGCAAGGTCTATGCTGTCGCCGGTAATAGGGGTGTAATCTATTTTAAAGTCCCCTGTATGGACAATAATTCCTGCAGGAGTAAATACAGCACAGGCACAGGCATCGGGAATAGAATGATTTACTCTGATAAATTCCACAGCCATGCAGCCCATTTTTACAGTATCACCCGGGCTTACCACATGGAGTTTTGCACTGTTTAAAAGTCCATGTTCTTTAAGTTTTCCTTCTAAAATACCTAAAGTGAGCATGGTTCCGTAGATAGGAATATTCATTTTTTTAAGAAGATAGGGGATAGCACCTATATGATCCTCATGGGCATGAGTGATAACTAATCCTCTTATTTTATCCGCATTTTTTTCAAGATAGGTAAAATCAGGCAAAACAAGGTCAATTCCCAGCATATCGTCATCGGGAAAGGACAAACCGCAGTCAATAATAAATATATCATTGCTGCACTCATAAACAGTCAGGTTTTTGCCGATTTCGTTAAGACCTCCCAAAGATATGATTTTAATAGAAGGTTTTTTATTTTTGCTGGTATTTTTTTTCTTGTTAGTATTGTTGCTTTTTTTTGATTTAGGCTTTTCCGAAGTGCCCTCCTCAATTATCAGCGGTTTGCTGTTTTTGCCCATTATTTCTTTTTCAACAGCAGAATACATTGATTTGCTTTTAGGCGGAGCCAAAGGCTGTTTTTTCATAACATTGGGGACAAAATTAGATGAACCGTTTATTGGGTAAGGCTTTCTTCTTGTATAATAATGTCTTTTTTTCTGACCGCCGCTGTCATTTGAATTTTCATTCTTTTTTGAATTTTCTGACACAATAATCCTCCTTTTTTTAAAGTATTAAAAATTTTATTTATAAATGCAGAGTTTTTTAGACAAAACAAAAATAACTGTCAGCCAAAATGGCTTACAGAATAATTTTTCACTGCCGAAAGTACCTTTGTTTCTCTCCCTGTATTTCCGCACATTAGGGGCTGCCGCAAGAACAGACTTAGAAACATTCGGCTATTGTCAATCAGCAAAAATATTTTATAATCCGAACACTACATCTATTACATCATAATAGTAAACATCAAAAAAGTCAAGTAAATCAAGTACAATATGTAAATATATATTTCGACAAAATCTACCGACCGTAATAATAAAGCTGTTACGGTCGGTAGTTGTTTTATTACTTTTCCATTCCCATGTGTTTTAGGGGGTTTATCCATTTACCGTCCTGTTTCATGGCAAAATGGAGATGGGGCTCCACTGCAATTTCACAGGGGATTTGAATGGTTTTTCCTATTTGCTGACGGTTTCTCACTATGTCGCCTTCTTTTATATTGTTGATAGGTTCAATTCCGCAATAGTGAGCGGTAGTTCCGTCTGAATGGCTTACTTCAATCACACAGCCCCAAAGTTTGTCCTTATAAATCTTCTCGATTTTACCGTCGGCACAGGCAACAACGGCAGAACCTACAGGAACTTTTATATCAACTCCGTTGTGGGTTTTCCACTCGTCCAATGTAGGGTCTTTAACCAGTTTACCGTTGGAAAAAGCAGTGATGATATTTCCCTCTACCGGCATTATAAAAGTAACAGGCTGTGGTCTTAAAGTTTTGTTTTCTTTCTTTTCCTCGGTTTGTTCTTTCTTTTCCTCAGTATTTTCTTTCTTTTCGGCAGGTTTTTCTTCTGTTTGATTTTTTGGTTTGGCAGTTTCGGTTTTTTCAGATTTTTCTTTTTTTGTTTCTATTTTTATATCGTCTTTTTTGTTTTCGGTTTTTTCCGCTTTGTCAAAGTCCCATGAGGGCATCTCTGCACTGGATGATTGTTTTTGCTCAATAATTTTGTTGTTTTCGTCAATACTGTCTATTGTGTTGTTGACTGTAACCCAAGCAGCGGCTCCTGCCCCCACTAAACATACAGCCAATATCGCGTAAAATCCGTTGCCTGCAATAAACTTCTTGAACTTTTCTTTAAAACTATTCGATTTTGACATCTCTATAAACTCCGTTTCTCCGACAGAAATAAATTTCAGCCTATCATCCGTCGGTATTTTGATAGGAACTCAAAAGGCATTATGTCCTTGGAGTTATTTTTAACATATTGAGAAAAAATATACTTAAATTTTTATTTATTTAAAATATTATGAATTATAAAAACAAAATAATTTTAAAATAGGTAAAGTTTGAAAGGTATAAGATATAAGATACAGAAATAAAGTATGAGTGGAGATATTAAAATTACATCAGCAAACATAAATC
>JAHHUA010000151.1 GCA_020024235.1 Oscillospiraceae bacterium | reverse complement strand
AAATAAAACTGGAAAAGATTTTAAATATATTGCTGTTATAAAGAAAAAACAAGTAAATATTAAACTTCGTCTTATTTATTTAAGCAGACTGGGCAATAATCATTTGGTTTTGGCAATATTCTATAATTCCAATGACAGAAAACAAATTACAGGTAAACTAAGACTGAAATCCGGTAAAATTTCTGATACTAAAAATATAAATACGGTAAATACAATGCTGGTAGTAGACAATATGCAAACTAACAGAATGATTATAAAAAAATTGTTTGAAGATTCCTATAATGTTTTGGAAGCGGAAAATGGTTTACAGGCTCTGGATATTTTAAACAACAGATGCGGAGATATAGATATAATACTTTTGGATTTAATGATGCCGGTAATGGATGGAATTACTTTTCTTAATTATAAAAGGCAAAACAGTGACTATGATGATATACCTGTTATTATCATTACATCTAATGACTCCCCCGACCAACAGCTTAAAACCATTGAATTAGGAGCCAGCGACTATATTTCTAAACCGTTTATGCCGGATGTAGTAAAAAGACGTGTAAACAATTTTGTAAAATCCAGAAAAAAATTAAACCATGTAATGAAGGAATACAATACATTAGTTAAAAAAGCACAATATGACTTGCTTACAGGAATTTACAACAGAAGTACAGCTCAGGATATTATAATTAAAGCTTTGTGTGTCAACAGTGGTAAAACAAATGCCTTTATTATGATGGATGTTGATAAATTTAAACATATAAATGATACCTATGGTCATAATATAGGAGATATAGTGCTAAGAACAGTTGCAGATACTTTAAAAGAAACTTTCAGAAGCAGTGATGTAATAGCTCGTTTTGGAGGAGATGAATTTTGCGTGCTTATGCAAAATATTACCTGTGAATCTGATGTAATAAAAAAATGTCAGGAGTTCAGAGAAAAATTATCAGGTAAATCCATAAGTACATTTGATATTCATGCCAATATGTCAATAGGCTATTGCATTGATAACAACAATATGGTGTTTGAGAGTATTTATCAGCATGCGGATAAAGCTTTGTACAAATCTAAACGAAAAGGTACATCACTTATAACAGGTTATAATCCGATTAATAGTACAGAAGAATAAAAAAGCTACGGCAGTGTTCATCTGCCGCAGCTTTTTTATATAATGTTTATAAAATATCACAGATATAATATAGGTATTATTTTTAAAAACTATTTTACTTCAAAGTCCAGTTTTTTCAAAATGTAGTGTGAAAGTTTTGAAATAGGCATTCTTTCTTGTTCCATTGTATCTCTGTTTCTGACAGTTACACAGCCATCTTCTTTTGAATCAAAGTCATAGGTAATGCAGAAAGGTGTACCGATTTCGTCCTGTCTGCGGTAGCGTTTACCGATAGAACCTGCATCATCAAAATCAACCATAAAGAATTTGGAAAGTTCATTGTAAATTTCTTCAGCTTCTGCATTGAGTTTTTTGGATAATGGAAGTACACAAGCCTTAAACGGAGCCAAAGCAGGGTGAAGATGAAGAACAGTTCTGGTTTCTTTCTTGTCGCCTTCACCGATTTCTTCTTCGTCATAAGCGTCACAAAGGAATGCCAAAGCAACACGGTCAGCACCCAAAGATGGTTCAATAACATATGGAATATATTTTTCATTAGTTTCGGGGTCAAAGTACTCAAGAGTTTTTCCGGAAACATTGCTGTGCTGTGTAAGGTCAAAATCAGTTCTGTCAGCAATTCCCCAAAGTTCTCCAAAGCCAAAAGGATAAACAAATTCAATATCTGTTGTAGCTTTGGAATAGTGTGAAAGTTCCTTTTGTTCATGATCTCTGAATCTGAGGTTTTCCGGCTTTATACCAAGACCCAAAAGCCAGTTCATACAGAAATTCTTCCAATAATTAAACCATTCCAAGTCAGTATCGGGTTTGCAGAAGAATTCAAGTTCCATTTGTTCAAATTCACGGGTTCTGAAAGTGAAGTTTCCGGGTGTAATTTCATTTCTGAAAGATTTACCGATTTGTCCTATGCCGAAAGGAACTTTTTTTCTGGAAGTTCTCTGAGCATTTGCAAAATTTACAAAAATACCCTGAGCTGTTTCGGGACGGAGATAAATTTCGCTTTGCTTATCTTCGGTAACACCTTGGAAAGTTTTAAACATAAGATTAAATTTTCTGATATCGGTGAAATTGCTTTTTCCGCAGTTAGGGCAGACAATTTCATGTTCTTTAATATAATCCATCATTTGCTGGTCGCTCCAGCCGTTAGGTTCAGTACCTGTAGCCTGTTCAATAAGTTTATCAGCTCTGTGGCGGGTTTTACATTCCTTACAGTCCATAAGAGGATCGGTAAATCCTCCAACATGACCTGATGCAACCCATACCTGTGGATTCATTAAAATTGCACTGTCAAGTCCTATATTGTATTTGGATTCTTGAACAAATTTTTTCCACCAAGCTTTTTTTACATTGTTTTTAAATTCAACTCCCAAAGGACCGTAATCCCATGTATTGGAGATACCACCGTAAATTTCTGAGCCAGGATATACAAAACCTCTGTTTTTACACAAAGCAACGATTTGGTCCATTGTTTTTTCAGTATTTTTAAGCATTATATTGTCCTCCTTTTAATAGAAAATTTGAAAATCTATAATTAATGATACCTCTTTAATAAAAAATAGTCAAGAAAAAAATGCAGAAACATAGGTATATAAAGGAAGTTTATAACAAAATAACTTCTTTTAAACAATATATCTAAAAGAAGTTATTTTGTTAAATTTGTATTTGCATACTGCAAATTATATTTGTTTTATCAGAAAGGGTCTTTTTTATCCTCAGGAGCTTTTTCATCCTCAGGAGCTTTTTCATCATTCAATGTGCTTGAATTATTGAGTTCACAGGCATTATTTGAAGAATTTTCTGTCAAAATTTCATTTGTTTGATTTATCTGTATTTCATCTGTTAAAGTTATTTCTTCACTTTTTATTGCAAAAGCTGCAATTAAACATATGGAAATAACAGTTGCAATTATAATTTTTTTCATATATAACCTCCTTTATTGAAATTTGTCTGGTTTAGTATACAATAAATAAATGAATACAAAATTAATATATTTTTCCTAAAAATAAAATTGTATAAAATCCCTTTCCTTAATAAAATTTTTATGGGAGAAAACGGATATAAAATTGTTTAATAATTAAAACATTTTCTGCTTACAGCAGATAAAATTTTATCAGCCCGGTAACCATTTGGAATTATTTTGTGAACTTGAACTTTCGTTTATAATTTCTGAACCGGATTGTGAATTTGGTGCTTTATCGCAGGATGTAATAAAACACATAGCCAAAAGCATAATAATAATAAATTTTTTCATTTTTTACCTCATTTTTTATTTTAAAAAATCTCCGCATAAAAAATTTATTGCGGAGATTTTATCTTGTTTAATTTGCGTTTTGTAAAAAAGTTTTATCATATATTAAATTTAAAATTTATAAAC
>JAHHUA010000150.1 GCA_020024235.1 Oscillospiraceae bacterium | reverse complement strand
GAATAGATATTCTAAAATATCAGATAAATGAAATAGAAGAAGCAGATATTTCTGTTGGGGAAGAGAGCGAACTTATTGAAGAAAGAAAAAGAATAAAAAATTCCGAAAAAATTCGTGATGCTTTAAGCGAAATCGGTTTTACCATGAATGATATGGAAAATTCTCTTTTGGAACAGATAGATTTAATTTGTTCCGATTTATTAAATATTTCGGATTTTTTGGAGGGTTACAGTGAAATTTCTCAAAGATGTGAAGAAATAAAATATGAACTTCAGGATATTTATGAAACTGCCAGAAATGATTTAAATGAATTTGATGCCGATGAAGAAGATATGGACAATATTGAGGACAGACTGGAACTTATTCATAAACTTTCCCGTAAATACGGTGGAAGTGAAGAAAAAATACTGGAATTTGCAGATAAAGCAAAAGATGAACTTGATAAATTAAGCAATGCCGAAGAAAATACCGCTGAACTTAGAAATGCCCTTGAAAAAACAGAAGCTGTACTTATAAAAAAAGCAGCAGATTTAACAGCGGAAAGAATTAAAACCGGAAATGAATTTGTAGAAAAAGTGGAATCTGAACTTAAATTTTTGGATATGCCAAATGTAAAATTAGGGGTAAAAATAACTCCTATGGATTTTGGAGAAAAAGGCTGCGATTTAGCTGAGATAATTATTTCAACTAACCCGGGTGAACCTATGAAACCTATTTCCAAAATAGCTTCCGGCGGTGAAACTTCACGAATTATGCTGGCTATAAAAAATGTTATTGCTGAAAAAGACAATATCGGAACACTTATTTTTGATGAAATTGATACAGGTGTCAGTGGAACAGCAGCACAGAAAATCGGTGAAAAACTCAAAGAAGTTTCTGAAAATCATCAGGTTATTTGTATAACTCACCTGGCA
Source organism: Oscillospiraceae bacterium (assembly GCA_020024235.1). Lineage (GTDB taxonomy): Bacteria > Bacillota > Clostridia > Oscillospirales > Ruminococcaceae > JAHHUA01. Next base: position 2,606 of record JAHHUA010000150.1, on the reverse strand, counting down.
CAGGTGGCATCTTACGGAAACAGACATTTTTATATTCACAAAGAAGTAGAAAACGGTCAAACTTTTACAAAAGCAGAGGTTTTAAATGAAAATCAGAGAGTAAAAGAGCTTGCCAGAATTGTTGTAGGTGAAGATATCACTGATGCAGCCCTAAACAATGCCAAAGAAATGTTAAAAAATTCTGAAAGATAAGCAAATAATCACCAAAAAACACCTTGTCAACTTATTTAAATTCACATATATTATGAAAATTATATTACAGGTTGATGAATAAGAAATAATGTAATATAATGTACATTAGTGATTAAAAAATAAGATTGCGGGTGTTTTTTTATGGAACAAAAAAGAGAAAATATTTATGAGAGTTTTTTTGTTGTCTTTATACTCATATTTATAGGTGGGTTTGTAAATGCATATACATATAAACTTCATGGACAATATCTTGCATCAATGAACACAGGAAATATGGTTAGAATGGGTATAGCCATTACCGAAAATCGTTTTAAGGATACAGGAATATACTTTATGTCTATAGGTGCCAATGCCTTTGGAGCAATGATGTCATTCTTTTTCAGACAAAAAATTTCCAATGGACTTGTAAGCAAATATTATCAAAGAGCCTGTCTGCTTACAGAGTTTTGTATATTTGTAATTATAGGTTTTCTTCCTTTAAGTCTTCCTGATTACATAGTAAATTTCACCATTTCTGCTATATGCGGATTTCAGCTTGCCAGCTTTACTGCTTGGGAGGGAAATGTGGTTGCTACAACTTTAGCTTCAGGAAATATCAGATTTTTAGGAGAACATTTTGGAAATGCACTGCTGAATCCATCAAAAAAAACATTAAGAACATTTATTCTTTTTTTGTTTATTACTGTAGGATTTACCATCGGAGTTATAGCGGGAATATATATTACTAATGCCATGTCCCAATTCAGTATATTTGTCCCTGCCGCATTAATTCTTATTTTAATAGGATTTGATGCATATATGTCAGAAAACATACAATAACACTAAAAGTCATAGCTTATAAAAACTATGGCTTTTATTTCTGAAATAATTAATTTTTTAAGGAGGATATATGGAAGAAAAAAAGGTTCAAAAAACAATTGATATGACAATAGGTAATCCTATTATAAATATATTAAAATACGCTTTTCCACTATTGCTGGGCTCATTAATGTATCAGCTTTATAACTTTGCTGACAGTATAGTTGTGGGAAATTTTGTAGGTAAAACAGCTCTTGCTGCTGTAGGAACTACAGGAGTTATACTTTGGATGGCAAGTTCGGTATTTGTGGGATTTAGTGCAGGTGCCATGATTTTAGTTAGCCAGTATTACGGGGCTAACCGCCATGATATGTTGACTGCTGTTGTAAATAACTGCTGTGCAATTACCAATATTTTGGCATTGCCTGTAATTATAATAGGTATAGTGTTAAGCAGGCCTATTCTCAATATGATGCACGTTCCCCCTGATGCCTATGAACAAGCCCATATTTATTTAATTATATCATTTATCGGAATAGCACCTTTAGTTGGATATAACTTAAATTCAGGTTTTCTTCGTGGTATGGGAGATAGCAAATCTCCCCTTAAATTTTTGGTGGTATCCACAATAGTAAATATTATTTTGGATATTTTATTTGTGGCAGTTTTTAAATGGGGAGTAGCAGGTGCCGCATTAGCTACATCTTTGGCACAGCTTATTTCCTGGATTTACAGCATAATTTACATAAAAAAACATTATGATTGGCTGGAAATAAAGACCTTTGGATTTAAATGTAATAAAGATATTTTAAATGAAATGGTAAAATTGGGATTGCCTATTGGTATAAATGAAATGCTTTTTTGCAGTGGTATAATGCTTCTTCAAAGTGTTGTAAATACTCATGGCTCCGATTTTATGGCAGGCTTTAATGTAGCTGCTAAATTAGATGCACTAGGATATATGAGTGTTGATGCCCTTTATTTGGCAGTTACTACTTTTTCAGGACAGAATATAGGTGCAGGAAAAACCGATAGAATAAAACATTCTATAAAGCCTACACTTTTAGTTTCTGTTGTTATAGTAGCTGCTGTTACAGGTATGCTTATAGTTTTCGGAAATCCTTTTATGTCATTGTTTAGTCCTGATAAGGCTGTTATTGATGTGGGGTATGCATATCTTATCCGAGTTATGCCTTTTTACTCTTTGGTAGCAATGTTTAATGTGCTTAACGGATATATGCAGGGAGCAGGGGAAACGCTTATTCCTGCGGTTACAAATCTTGTTTCAGTGTGGTTTATAAGACTTCCCGCTGCATATATTATAAATAATTTCTTTGCTGCTGAAAATTTGTTTTTTTGTTACGCTTGCGGTTGGACAGTGAATTTACTCCTCACAATTATTTTGTTTAATAAACCTTCGGTTAAGAGAAAAGTTTATGGAATAAATTAGCGTGGCGACCACGCAGTCAGAGGCGGAACAAGATTTATCCAAATTTAAAGTGATATTCACGCGCTGAAAGCTTACAGGAAATTATATAAAATAAAGGGGTGGCGACCCCGCAGTAAGACAGATATAGATTAAAGTAAAAAATAGTGTATCAATTATAAAATTTGCT
>JAHHUA010000015.1 GCA_020024235.1 Oscillospiraceae bacterium | reverse complement strand
CACTAAATGAATCTGACGGAATTTTTCTTATTGTACTTAACTGAAAATTATAAAACTTCTCCTAAAAACTATTTTTGTTTTATAATTAAATTCGTGAATTTTCTGCCTGTTTTTTAAATACCCATTGGCATAACATATCTACATAAGCGTCGCTTAACCCTATGAATTTACAACCATAGGCATAATCTCCGTTTTTCTTTTGAGTCATTCTCAATATTTTAACAGTAAGAGGAATATATATATCCCCCTGATCGAAAAGATATGCGAACATTCTTCCCGCTTTTATTCTCTTATTGCTGGAAAACAACATTCCGCCTGCACTTACATCATCAATTCTGATTTTAAAAGGTGTTTTTAATTTTACTCTGTACAGCGGCGGTTCAGATTTATTAAGAGAAATTATTTTGTATCTTTTTCTTCTCATCCTCATTTTTACATATGGAATACTGTGATAATTTGGTACTCCCGGATGAACATCTTTACTGGAATAAATAAAATCATATATTGTAGCAATTATTTTGGTTTTAACTTTTACAAAATTTCTTCTTTCTATAAAAGAATGTTCTTTTATAATTTTAAAACTTGCAAAATTATCCTTTATATCCTTCAAAACACATTCATTAGTTTTAATTCCCTGTGTTTCACTTAGTAAATTAAGTGTATAGTGAATATCTTCACCATTATCATTTACAAATTTAAATCCATGCAGTTTTTCGGGATTTTCAAAAATGAGTTTCATTACATCATCTGTTATTCCCATCAAAAATCCATCAACATTCAAACCTAATTCTTCAGAGCGAATGTTCATTTTTTGTATTTGCACTTTAAGTCCACCATTCTATATAATATAATTTTATTTTGCTCCTCCCTCAGAAACTACGATATTATCCTGTCCAAGGTAAATCAATGGTCTTTCTATCTCGTTCCTGATTCTTGTATTAAAATTACCTATGGTAATATTAACTCCCGGATAAATCTTATCTTTTAATGAGATGTTACTTTTAATGGATTGATTAAGTTTAGCTTCCATCTTGTCAATTTGTTCTCTTTTTTCCTGCAATGCTTTTATTTTTTCATTATGTGTATAAACAGCACTGTTATACAAAGCTAATTTTTCTTGGTCAAGCTGATGTTTTTTTGCCAAATCCGCAAAATATGTAGCTACCTGATTAAGCTTGGTAATTTCCTGCAAAAGTGTGTCTGCCTCTGTTTTTAAATTGGAAATCTGTTCACTTAAAGTAACAGATATACCCAAAACTATATTAGTTGTAATATTGGAAACTGAACCTAATGCTTTAGCTGTTATACTTCCGGCAACACTATAGTTACCTCCCATAATTACACCTTTTCCATCTGTAACAATTAAATTATTATCGCAGCTTATATTTGCCCCAACAACACTTTGGGCAATTACATCACCAAAGGCCTGTATACGGCAATTTTCAATAAATCTACATTCAACATTACCATTGGCAATAATTACACCTTTGCCCATACCGTTTATACCCTGACTTATTTTAACATCAGAGCCTGATTTAATGTAGGCACCTTCCACTACCCCGGCAATTTTTACTTCATCTGTTGCAATAATGGAAAATCCTTCTTTTACATCTCCGCCTACTATTACTGAACCAAGAAAATTAATATTACCTGTGGAAGAATCAACATTTCCGGGAATTTTATACACTTCGGAAACATTGTATTTGCCGCCTACAACACTTAAACTTCCTGAAATAGATGCAATTACCATGGTTTTGTCTTCGTTAAATATAGTATTTCTTCCCAAAGGATCTGAAACTTCTCGTCCCGGAATATGTTTTAAGCCTTTACCCATTATGTTCTTGCCATCAATCCCCGGAACAGGATAATGTACTCTGCAAATAAGCTGGCCTTTTTCTACATTTATGATTTTACCAAGTTCCTTAAAGTCCAAAGTCCCATCATTTCTCTCTTTTGGACCTTTTTTACTCTCAGAAATTTTAACAACTTCTTCAATATATCCGTCTTTTCCTTTAACAGGATGCACTCCCTGTGCAATTAGAATTTTTGTATTATAAATTTTGTTATCCACAGCTTCTTTTATAGCTGCTAAATTTATTCCAAAAAATATATGCTTAGAATTTATAAGAGCCAGAATATCCTGAACTGTAACATCTTTTCCGCCGTTTTCTGGAGGAGTAATATAAATATGTGCCGACATTATATCCGGGGCAATTTCCAAAGATAATTTTGAATCTAAAGGAGGAAGTTCTTCTTTTGTTACATTAACCTCTGATTCTTCCTGTAATGTTTTATCATTGAAATCCTCTTCAACAGGAGCATCTTCTTCTCCATACATCAACTTTCTGAGTTGCTGCATTGCTTCATCATCAGATAGTTGCTGACCTTTTTCCTCATTGCCCATATCACCTTCCAGCGATATCAACTGAGGCATATCGCTCAAATCTGTGGCCTCTTCATTTTCAAATGTATCTTCCTTCTTGTTTTCTTCAGCTTTATTATCTTTGTCAAAAATTTTCTTTGCTAAATTAAACAGAAAACTTTTGTTTTTGCCATCAGACACTTGGCTCTACCCCCTCTTAATTTTATATAACTTTAGGTGCCTTTCCTACTGCTTTTACTGTCAATCCTCCATCAGCACTGTTAAATATAATTGTTCTGCCATAATTAAGCCCGGTATCTTCAGCTATTATTCTTATACCATGAGCTGCCAAAACTCTTTTAACAGATGTTACATTTCTTTCTCCTATATTTGAAATTAATGATGTAGAACTTAGTTTAAACATCTGAGCTCCACCTGCGATTTTGGCTACCATTCTTACTTTACTGGCGCCGGCAGATGTCATTCTTTTGACAAGCTCCGCAATACCGCTGTCAGCAAATTTGTATATATTATCCTTACTTCCTGATTCGGCAATAGATGGTAGCATTATATGTGCCATACCTGCTATTCCAACTGTTTTGTCATAAAGACATATGCCAACACAGGACCCCAATGCGTAAGTTATAAGTTGATCCGGTACTTTAACTACATTTAAGTCAGATATACCAACTGTTATTGTATTAGCCATTATTCAATCCCCAAACGAACTAGTATTTTATTCAGTGATTCAACATCCGGAATAAGTGCAACCTTACTCTTAATGCTTTCCTCTTCATCGTTAAATTCTTCCTCAATAAATAAAACTTTATCTCCGATTTGTCCGAAAACTATAGCAGGGACACTTAAAATTGCTCCCATCATATCTCTTGCAAAACTAGGTGTTGATATCTCTATAGTCATACCTGTCATGCTGGCAATAGCGTTTATAAAAGAACCCCCCATAATATTACCTATTTCGCAAAGTGCCGATTTGGACATTTCATCATCATCAGATATTTCAGTAATATTTTGACCCATAAGAAGATTTAATATTTTATGTGCAAAATTTTCTTCAATTATAAACATAATCATTCCGTTTATATCGCCTGAAAGGGTAAGCAAAATTCCTATTCCCACTTTTTCGGCTCCGCCGGAACTTTCAACTGCTTCTGCAAATGAAAGAAGTCTTACTTTTGGAGGAGTCATATCCACCTTTGTACTAATCATACTTGTAAGCGCTGTTATGCTGTTTCCTGCTCCAATATTTCCTATTTCCTGAAGCACATCCATATGCAGTGAATTTAAATTATCATAACTATCTATAGCCATTTATATATCCCCCAATATTATCTCAGCTTATTTACTTCTTGCTCCATTTCATCAGCTATTTGAACAACTCTTGAATTAAACTGAAATGACCTTTGAGTAATAATTATATCACTCATTTGTCTTGAAACATCTACAGTTGAGCCTTCAAGCATTCCTGATTTAACTTCACTTATATTATCTGCCTGAGGCTTTCCTGTAAGTACATTATCTGACAGCAAATTGCTTCCATCAGGATCCATGGCATATGGATTGTCAAATTTATATATACCCAAATTTTTAAGTATTTGTGCAGTATCAACTGTTCCATCAGAATTCATATTTACCTTGATTTTTTGGCCTTTTTTGTCAGCTACATATTTTTGACTGGCTGAATGAACCAAATAAGCTCCATCTTTTTCAAGTTTTAATGAGAAATTTCCGTCCCTTGTATATTTTACGGATTTATCTTTTTTATCTCCGCTTATAATCTGGAAAAAACCACTTCCTATAATGCAGAAGTCCAAATCTCTATCTGTTGTTTGAGGTGCTCCCTGTTCAAACATATAGTCAGTAGCAATTTGTTTTACACCCAAACCTGTTCTTATATCTTTTCCGTTTTTTTGGGCATAATGGGTCATATCATTATAAAGCAAATCAGAAAAAGAACTTCTCATGGTTTTGTATCCATGGTTATTTACATTAGCTATATTATTAGCTAATGTGTCCATGCCTTTTTGATATCCACTAAGTCCCAAAGCACCTGTTCTAAAGGCTATATTCATATATTTTCACCCCTTTGTTATAATTATCTGCCGCTGCCGATTTTTTCAAGCAGTTTAGATTCACTGGCATCTATCATTCTTACCATTTGTCCACAGGACTGGAATGTTCTTTGAGCTTCAATAATTCTTGTCATTTCTTCTGAAACATCTACATTGGATCTTTCATAAGCTCCCTGCATAATTTCAAAACCAGCCTTTAGCTGTTTTTGTTTTTTAGGTGCGGAATCAGTAAATGTGCCATTGTAAGCATTTGAAAGTGTATCTTTATTTTCCGGCATAACTATTTTAAGCTGGAAATCCTTCCCGTCAGATGTGGTTATAGTTCCATCAGCAGATACGATAAAATCAGATTTTGGAAGTTTTATGTCCCCTCTGTTACTTTGAACCTTTCCCACACCTCTTAAAATAAGGCAGCCCTTTGCATCAATGTCAAATTGACCGTTTCTTGTCAGTAATTCCTTTCCGTCATCGGTTTTTACAACAAAAAATCCTTCTCCCAAAATAGACATATCATAAGGTCTGTTGGTAATATCAAAATCACTTTGGGCATAATCGGTATGTACCTCATCAGGGTGAGTAATAATATCAAATCTGCCGAAATTCTCGGGATTTCCTTTTTCCAGTCTCATAACCAGTTCCTGATTGAAAGTAGTAGAAATAAGTCTGTCCTTTTTATAGCCGGCAGTTCCTATATTGGCCATATTATTGCTTAATACATTTGCTTTTTTCTGCTGAGTGTACATTCCTGAAGCAGCAGTATAAAATCCTCTAATCATATTTGCTCTCCCTCCAGTAATCCTTTGTCATTTAAATATTTTTTTATTTTGCTTATGGCTTTCAGATGTATCTGACATATCCTGGATTCCGTTAAATCAAAAACATAAGCAATTTCTTTTAATTTTATTCCTTCATAATAGTATAAACTTATCAGTGTTCTTTCCTGATAATTCAGTGTATCTATTGCAGCAGCCAAATTTTCCCTCAGTTCCTCTTTCATATAGGTGTTTTCAGGAGTTTTATCTTCCTTGTCTGCATCAATAACAGTGCTGTCATGTGCATTTAAATAGGAGTCAAAATATACTACATTGGCATTATAAATTTCCATTCGGTATCTATTTAGCTTTTCTACGCTGATATTAAGCTCATTAGCCAACTCCTCATCTGTGGGTAATCTGTTATGGTTTGCTCTGAAAGTGGATTCAACCTCCTCAATATCCCGAGAAATTTTTCTCACTCGGCGTGGTATTAAATCCTGTTTTCTGATATAGTCAATCATAGCACCTTTAATTCTGATTGAAGCATATGTTTCAAATTTAACATCTCTTTGTGCATCAAATCTGTCTATAGCATCAATAAGTGCTAAAAAGCCCTGACTAATTATATCCTCCACATCAGTGGCACCTATACAGACATTTCTCATTTTCATACCTATCACAGATACAAGATTGCTGTATGCCATTATAATTTTATTTCGATTTTCCTCTGATTTATTTTTTTGGTAATTATCCCAAAGGGCATTTAATTCGTCTTCGCTGAGTTTTTCAACCATACAAATGCCCTCCTTTTCAGTTTAAATCTCTATATTTCCAAGCGATTGTATCTGTACATTGGTATCTATCTCATTAAAAGACAATACATATGTTCCGGGGCTGAACTGATCTGCAATTTTCTGAAGATACATACGCACCACCGGCGAAGTCAGTATAATAGGACTTGGAACAATATTTTTTATTTCTGAGATTTTTCCTGTCATGGCAGTTACTATTTTCTGTACGGAATCAGGGTCAAGTGCAAGATATGAACCATGTTCCGATTGTTTTACAGCAGCCATTATAGTATTTTCCACTTCTGTATCCACTGTAAGAACTTTTATGCTGCCTGCTTCCGAAAACTTTCTTGTGATAGTTCTTTTAAGTGCCTGTCTTACATATTCGGTAAGCATATCTGTATCCTTAAACAAAGGAGCATAATCTGCCACTGTTTCCAAAATACTTTCCAAATCCCTGATAGGAATACCTTCTCTTACCAAGTTGGCAAGTACTTTTTGGAAATCCCCGATAGGCAGCAGTGCAGGCACAGTATCGTCCACCAGCATTTGATTGGTTTTTTTGAGGTTTTCCAGCAATGCCATAACATCCTGTCTGGTTAAAATCTCATGTGAGTGTTGTCTTATAACTTCTGTCATGTGAGTTACAATAACTGATATTGGGTCAATTATTGTATATCCTGCCAGTTCAGCTTCATCTTTGCGGTTTTCGCTGATCCATTTTGCAGGTATTCCGAAGGCCGGCTCTATGGTGTCAATGCCACTTATAGGTATGCTTACATTTCCTGCGTCCAAAGCAAGATAATGGTCAACCAGCACTTCACCTCTGGCCACTTCCTCACCTTTGAGTTTAATTGTATATTGGTTGGGGTTAATCATTCCGTTATCTCTAAGTCTTACAGAAGGGATAACCACACCCATTTCCATGGCAAACTGTTTACGGAACATTACAACTCTGTCAATAAATGTACCTCCGCCGCCTTCATCAACTAAAGGTATAAGGCTGTAGCCGAACTCCATTTCAATAGGTTCAACCTGCAAAAGTCCGTAAACATTGTCAATATTCCTGTAATAAGCAATTTCACTGTTTTCTTCCTGCATAGCTGCAGCTTCTTCCATGGCTCTTTGAGCTGCTTCTTCCTCCGCTGTGAGAGGACCTTCTTTGCCTTGTTTGAGCATATATGTTCCCAAAAAGATGAGAAAAGCTGCTACAACTAATATTTGAATTTTAGGGAATCCCGGAATTAAACAGGAAATTCCGATAACGGAGCCTGCAGAAATAAGCACTTTAGGCTGGGAAAGAAACTGTTTTGACAAATCCTCAGCCAAGTTATTTTCTGATGCACTTCGGGTAACTATAATACCTGTTGCAGTAGAAATAATAAGTGATGGCAGCTGAGATACCAAACCATCACCGACGGTAGCTATAGCATATGTGGAAAGCACATCTGCAAAACTTCCGTGATTAACTACCATTCCTACAATTGTACCGCCCACCAAGTTAATAAAAGTAGTGATAATAGAGATTATGGCATCTCCCTTTACAAACTTTGACGCACCGTCCATAGCTCCGAAGAAATCCGCTTCTCTTTGAATTTTGCTTCTTCTTATTTTTGCTGTTTGTTCATCAATAAGTCCTGAACTTAAATCTGCGTCAATAGCCATCTGTTTACCGGGCATAGCATCCAAAGTAAATCTTGCAGATACTTCCGCAACTCTTTCAGAACCTTTTGTAATAACAATAAACTGAACTAAAACTATAATCAGAAATATGATAAAACCTACAACTGCATCTCCGCCGATAACAAATTCACCAAAGGTTTCGATAACCTGTCCGGCAGCTCCTCCCTTGCTCAAAATAAGTCTTGTGGAGGAGATGTTAAGACACAATCGAAATAATGTAGTAATCAGCAGTACCGATGGAAATATGGAAAACTGCAGGGTTTCCTTGATATACATGGTTGTAAGCAGTATAACAAGAGAAATTGTTATGTTTATGATAAACATAAGGTCCAACAGAAACGGCGGCAATGGTATTACTATAAGCAGTACAATCGCTACTACCAGCAGTGGAACTAAATTCTTTGCTTTCTTCATTTATTACAAATCCTTCTTATTAAGGTTATAAACATAAGCCAACACTTCAGCTACAGGCTGATAAAATTCCGGCGGGATTTCCCTGTCCAAATCAACCTTTGCATAAAGTGCTCTTGCCAAAGGAACATTTTCAACTGTTATGATGTTGTTTTCTTCAGCAATTTCTATTATTTTAAGTGCAACTCTGTCCTGACCTTTTGCCAAAACTACAGGTGCAACATTTTTTTCACTGTCATATTTAACTGCAACAGCAAAATGCGTTGGGTTCTTGATTACTACATCAGCTTCAGGAACTTTCTGCATCATACGATTCATTGCCATTGCACGCTGTTTTTCTTTAATTTTACCCTTAATTTCAGGGTTTCCTTCCATTTGTTTGTATTCTTCTTTAACTTCCTGTTTGGACATACGGAGATTTTTTTCATAATCCCACCACTGATACCCAAAGTCGGCAGCAGCTATAAATACAAACACAATAATAATATTTACAACAATTTTCCACACCGCATTTCCCATAAAAGCCATGGACTGCATCAGTGAAAGACCCATTGTCTGCGGAATATAATCAAATTCGGAAGAAATTCCATTATACACTACAATTCCGATGGTAATTACTTTCAGCAAATTTTTTATAAGTTCTACAATAGAACGCATGGAAAACATATTTTTTATGCCCTTTAAAGGGTTCATTTTATCAAATTTAGGTTTTATTTTTTCCGCTGCAAATAAAAATCTTGTCTGCGCTCCGGTGGCAACAATACTTACTATTACAGACACCAAAGCCACCGGCATGGAAAGTACCATGATATACTTTATCGCATCAACGGTAATTAATTTCATTGATACAATATCTCCAGTATTGTTTATATTGGGAAGAGCAATATATTTTTTCATCAAATCCTGCATATATGTTATTAAAAACGGGGCTAAAATCTTTATGATGAAAAACATGGCAATTATCGAAGCCGCCGCAACAACATCTTTACTTTGAAAGACATTACCTTTCTTTCGTTCGTCCTGTTTTCGTTTCGGACTGGCTTTTTCGGTTTTTTCTCCCGCCAAAGTAATTCATCTCCCATGTTTCTAAAGTATTCAGCTTAATAAATTCATAACAGAGTTCATATGACCTATCATCAAATTTATAAGCCTATTTATAAAAGCAGAAAGAGGCGTTAATATTGCAAAGAATGTAATTCCGCCCATAACTATTTTTACCTGCATATTTACAACGAAAATATTTATTTGAGGTACAGCTTTCATTAAAATACCTACACCCATTTCCGTTATTATATGAGTGGCAATTATAGGAACAGACATTCTTACAGCCAAAACATACATACTTGAAAAAAGCTTTGCTATATGCATGGTCAACTCTTCCGTAACCAGCCCAAATCCAATAGGCAGCACCTCATATGATGACCAAAACATCTTTATAAAAGACAAATATGCTCCTGACTGAAAAAAATATATTATAAACATAGTGTTTAAAAAGACCGCTGTAACACTAATTTGACTGGCATTTACGGGGTCATACACCTTGCCCATTGTAAGACCAAGTTGATAGTCAATAATTTCTCCAGCAAGTACAACTGTTCCTATAAATAATTGTACCACATATCCCATAATAAATCCAATAAAAAGTTCTCTTGCACCAATTAACGCAAAATCAAAATAGCCTTTTACCTCCACTGTCATATCCGGATGAAGCGAAACAAACAAAAGTGCCATTATAAGGGACAGTCCGGCTCTTACCGAACCGGGAAGATTTCTTCGGGAAAGTATGGGGTTAAAAATCATCGAACCGATTATTCTCAGCATTACAAAGAGCAAAACATAGATATTATTTGCAAAGTTATCCATATATCTATATCCTTGAAATCATCAAAAACAGCCTGTTTACAAATTCACTTATAAGTGTCATTGACCACGGTCCAAACATCAGCAGCATAATTGCAATAGCAAGTGCTTTCGGAACAAATGTTATGGTCTGTTCATGAATCTGTGTCGCTGCTTGCAAAACCGCTATTACTAAACCTATAACCAGGCTGACAATAAGAAAAGGAGATGCCAGCTTGATACATAAAATAACCGCGTCTTTAAAAAGTGCCAGATATTCTCCTTGTGACATAGCCTCTTCCCCCTCTTAATTTTTTATTAATTTGTGTTAAATTTAGTTAAAATCCCATTACCAAAGATTTTATAAGAAGTCCCCATCCGTCTGTTATAAGAAATACCATTATTTTAAAAGGCATTGCAATCATGGTAGGAGGCAACATAATCATACCCATTGACATAAGTACGCTGGAAACCACCATATCTATAACAATAAAAGGAACATAAAGCAGTAGTCCTGCTGTAAATGCTCTCTTAATTTCACTTACTATAAAAGCGGGAATTAATGTAATCATACTTACATCTTCTGCTTTTTGAGGAGTTTCCTCCTTGGAAAGTGAGATAAAAAGGCTTAAATCTTTGTTTTTTGTTTGTTTGAGCATAAACTTCTTAATGGGAGTTTCAGCAGCTTTAATAGCTTCTGACTGGGTAATTTCGCCCTCCACATAAGGGGTATATGATACATCTTTTATTTCTGTAATAACAGGCTGCATTATAAACAAAGTCAAAAATAATGCAAGTCCTATAAGTACCTGGTTAGGAGGGGTTTGCTGAAGACCCATGGCATTTCTTACAAAAGAAAGAATTATTATAATTCTGGTAAATGCAGTGAGCATTATTAAAATAGATGGCAGAAGTGCCAATATTGTCATCAAAAACAATATTTCCAAGGATTCAACTCTGTCTGTTTCGCTATCAGCTCCGTTGACAGTTATAGTAACCCCCGGGTTAGTATTAATTATTTCGTTTCCTTCCTCGGCATATGATACTATGCAGAGCATACATGCTAAAATCACTGTAATGCACAAGGAAATCACAAATATCTTCAAAGGCTTTTGCAATTTTTTATCAGCCAAGGCTTTTTTAATTACTGCCGTCATTTTTATTTCTCCCGATTTTTTGCGTTAATTCTTTAGCGGAACGCATATAACTGCCGAAATCGGGAAAAGGTTTTATATTTTCGCTGTTTTCATCCTTGTATTCTTCAGGATCAAGTTCGGCAATCAGATTAACTGACTGCCCGCTTACCCCCAGCAAAAAAACTTTTTCTCCGACTTTAGCCACAACTATATATTCATTCTGTCCTATTACCGCTCTGTCCAGAATTTTTATTTTGCTTCCGTTTACAGCTGGAATTTTCTTAGAAAACCACTTAGTAAAGTAAAAAGCTCCAAATATTATTATAATAATTCCCATAAGCGAAAAAGTCAGCCACAATGTATCATTCATACTTGTCATTTCCGCTGCTTGTGCCATAAGCAAATTGACAAACACTTTTATTAACCCAATACTTTCTGAACTGTTTGTATAATTCTTTCAGGTTTAAAAGGCTTAACTATAAAGTCCAATGCTCCCAATTTAATTGCTTCAACAACCATTGTTTCCTGTCCCATAGCAGAACACATAACAATTTTAGCAGCAGGGTTAATTTTTTTCATTTCACCCAAAGCCTGAATTCCGTCCATATTAGGCATTGTAATATCCATAATAACAAGATCAGGTGATTCTGCCTTAAATGTTTCAACTGCAAGAGCACCATCCTGTGCTTCCACGATTTCGGTATACCCATTCTTTGTAAGAGTATCCTTAATCATCATGCGCATAAATGCAGCATCGTCAACTACCAAAATTTTAGCCATATTTTTTCTCCAATCTGTATTTTACTTTATTTAATTTATAAATTATCCAAAAGATCCTTTGTTTTTAGAATCTCGGTAATTCTTATAGCAAAATTGTCATCAATAACCACAACGTCTCCTCTTGCCACAGGTTGTCCGTTTACTATTACATCAACCGGAGAGCCTGCCTGTTTGTCAAGTTCAACTATTGTACCCTGAGTAAAATCAAGAATTTCCTTTATCTTTTTATGGGTTCTGCCTATTTCAACAGTTACCTGCATAGGTACAGACATTATCATTTCCAAATTTGAAAGGCTTTCACCGCTCAAGGTTCCGCTGTTGGAAAGCTGTTCAAGAACAACATTCTTAGCATTTACCGGCATAGGAGCCACTGCGCCATAGTAATTGGGCTGCATAGGCATTTGGGGCTGCATCATTGGCTGCTGCATTCCCATCGGCGGCATTTGCATCGGTGGAATTGCCTGAGGCATTTGCGTTTGAGGTTGCTGCATCATAGGTTGCTGAGCAGGCATTTGCGGTATTGCCTGAGGCATCTGAGGCATTTGCAAGTTTAATTGTTCGGCAGGCTGTGACATATTCATTGAATTAAGCATTTGTTCAATAGCATCCGGACTCATCATATCTGATGAGCCACTGTCACTGCTTGCAGACACATCAGGCATTGCTATAGGCTGCAGTGCTTCCGGAATATTTTGTTCTTCCGGATAACTGCCTGTCATTCTACCGATAATTTCCTTTGTCAAAGGCATGGTCATAACTGAAATAAATTCAGTTGATGTCACATTTTCAATATCTAAATTAAATTTGATAATTGTAACATAATCATCAGAAGAAATATGCATATTTTCCGTAATATCAATGGTCTCTTTGAGCATTGCATTAGGTGTTGATATATTAATGGGCATTCCAAGGAAATTTGACAATGCTGTGGCAGATGCGCCCATCATCTGATTCATAACCTCACAGGCAGCACTTATTGCAATTTCATCAAATTCAAATTCCTCCGGTGGAGTTGGCTCCCTACCCATTAAAACATCCAGTATCAGTGCCATATCAGCTTGTTTAAACACCATAACATTTGAACCACTGATACCTTCTACATATGTAATTTCAACACACATGGCAGGTTCGAAACCCTCATATGAAATGCTGGAAAAACAAGCTGTGCTTACTTCTGGTGTGGTGATTAAAACCTTTCTGTCAAGCAATGAGGATATGGCCGTTGCCGCCGAACCCATGCTGATATTCATTATCTCCCCTATAGTATCAGCCTCAAACGGAGACAGTGCAAATTCGGAGTCGGCTGCTTCAGTTTCGTAATTCAATCCGCCTGAAATCATGGTTTCACCTCTTTCTTAATAATCTGATTTATTCTTATTGCTTTATGCTTCTTCTTAGTGCCCATTTTACCTGTAAACCATGGAGTTTTTTCAATGTAAACCACTGCATCCTGATTAACTGGTTTATCAAGCATAATAATGTCACCAAGCTGAAGATACAATATTTCTCCCAATGAAAGTGTCAGTTCTCCTATAACTGCTTTTACACTCAGCTCACTGTTTTCAATGGATTTAATAAGGTTTTCTCTTTTTTCCTGTTCTTTTGTCTCATCGTAACGCCTGTTGGATCTGGCATTTCGGGTAGACAGTTTGCCCATGGTTTCTTCAAGAAATACTCCGGGCAGACAAATGTTCATTGAACACTTATTACCTTTCATTTCAAGTTCCATGGTTATAATTACTACAATTTCATCTGGTCCTATGTTCTGAACCAGTCTTGAATTGGATTCAATGCTCATAACTACAGGATCTACGTCCAAATAGTTTGCCCATGTTTCTTTTAATGATTTTGTGAAGTTAAACATGATATTATTGAGTAAAGATAATTCTATTTCGGTAAAATCTCTTGATGATTCCATCATCAGAGTTTCACCACTTCCTCCAAGCAATCTATCTATAATCAAGAAACATGCATCCTTTGATACTTCAATCATTATCTGACTTTCTGTAATATCTTTATCTTTCGGCTTAAGGTCGATAATTCCCATATATACAGAGTCAGGCAAAGCATTGTTAAATTCGTAGTATCTTTGTTCTTCTATTTGCAGAATGCTTACCTTGGTAAACATTCTCAAAATGCCTGTTAAATATGAAGAACAAAGTCTTGCAAATGTTTCAAAAATACTGCTTATGGTTTTTAATTTTTCCTTAGTAAACTTCTTAGGCGTTCTAAAATCGTATTCTTTTATCTTTTTATCACTACTGGTAACTTCATCGATTTTTACCTCGCCGCTGGTAAGTCCGCTGAGAAGTGCATCTATCTGACTTTGTGATAATATATCTCCACCGGCCATAAACTCTCCCCTTTCTTAAAAATTCAGCACTTAGAACAATCTGAACATTTTAGGGTGTTTCCGTGCCGTTGTTTTTATCAGCAAAATCCGAACTTGAAAAATACAAATCTATCATATCCGCCAGCTTTTCATCCGGATTTTCTTCTTTCTTTTCTATTATGAGAAGTTCCACTCTTCTGTTTTTCTTTCTGTTTTCTTCTGTGTCATTGGGTGCTATTGGCTTATATGCGCCCCAACCTGTGGGAACCATAAGTTCCGGTTTTATATCACAGGATTTTTCAAACAAATTTAAAACGCTGAGAGCTCTTCTGTAAGACAGTTCCCTGTGATGGGGAGCATTATCTTTTATGGAAGGAACAGATGCGGTATGACCGTTTATTCTTATGGTTTCCACTTGACCTTCCACAGCTTTGAGTCCTGCACCTATATAAGACAAAATCTCTTTTCCGGCAGGGGTAATTTCATAACTGTCAGGGCCGAAAATAATGCTGTCGCTAAATCTCATAAAGACAACACCATCTCGGCTTTCTATGAAAATATCATCTTCTGCGGATATATCAAAACTTCCTGAAGATTCAATGTTCATTATATCTGCCAGATAATTTTCCACATCGCTGAATTTAAACGGAAGTTCCATAGCAAGCTCCATGCTTTCTCCTCCGCTTTGATGTTCCGGTACAAGATCCCCTTTTTCTCCTCTGTCCATATTGATAATGATGCTTTTTTCAGTATTTCCGAGTTTGGAAAAAGCATTTATGAGAAGCTGCATTTTCTCGGTGTCCGGTGAAGACTGGGCATAGAGCAAAACAAAGAATGTAAGCAAAAGCGTAACCATATCCGCATAAGTATTAAGCCACGCATTTGGGTCGGTTTTGCTGCCCTCTTTTTTCTTCATAAATTCTCACCCTCCCCTTTTCAGAAACTTTCTCCTTATAATTATATCATTAATGTTAAAAATTTTCTACACAAAATTCCAATTTATCTTAAAATTTTATATGTTTTTTATTTTCTGTTACTTTATACAATGTTTTTAAAAGAATTTCTGACAAAATAGCCAAAAATATATGAGTTTATTCCTCTGATTGACCGCTTTCTTTTACCTTAGCACGCTTCTTTTCTGGTAAGAAATTAAGCAGTTTGTCTTCAATATGTCTTGGGTTTTCTCCTGCCTGTATGGAAATAACCCCTTCGCAAATTATGAGTTTGCACAGCATTTCATCATTATGGCGAACCGTTAATTTGTTTGCTATTGGCTGGAATATAAGGTTTGCCAGCATAGAACCATAGAATGTTGTGATAAGCGCTGTCGCCATACCCTGTGCCAAACCATCAGGATTTTCCTGCATGGTATAAAGCATATTAATAAGTCCGACCAGCGTACCCAGCATACCGAATGCAGGTCCGAAAGCCGCACCTTTTTCATAAAAGCTTATGTCCGCCATATGTCGTTCTGTTAAATTTTCCAATTCAGAATCAAGTATTTGTTTAACTTTTGCAGGTTCCATACCATCAACTATAAGCATTATACTGTTTTGCAGAAATTGATCTCCTGTTTCTTGTGCCTTTTCTTCCAATGCCAAAAGTCCCTTTTTTCTGGCTTCCTGAGCAAGTTCGGTGATTTTTTCGATATATGTATGCGGGTTGTTTTTCGGCGGAAAAAGCAAAATTTTAATATGTTTGGGTATTCTTGCCCATGTACTAAACGGAAACGAAATCATAAGTCCCGCAAAAGTACCACCTACGGTAATAGCTATTGATGCAACATCAATAAACCATCTCATTTCTCCGCCACCGCCTATGATACCATAGACTATCAAACCTAGACCTAATAAAAGTCCCAAAATATTAGATATATCCAATTAAAATTCCTCCTTTGCCCTTCAGAAACCGAAAAAAGGCATATTTTTTTCTTTATCTAGAATAAATCTGGCGATAATATTTCATGGCTTTGTTTACCACTTCATTTACGCTCTCAAGTACAATATATAGTTTTCCGTTTGTAAGTCTTATTGTAGTATCGGGGGTTTCTTCTATAGTTTCGATTAGGTCGGCATTTAATATAAATTCCTGTTTGTTTAGTTTTGTCAAAGTAATCATAAATCTGTCCCCTTTTTTCAAATATTAAGCGGGGAGCCACCCGAATGAGCAGCTCCCTGCTCTTAAATCAAATTACCTCTTTAGGTTTACAAGTTCCTGAAGCATTTCATCAGAAACTGTAATAATTCTGGAGTTAGCCTGGAATCCTCTTTGTGTTGTAATCATATCGGAAAATTCCTTGGAAAGGTCTACGTTTGAAAGTTCCAAAGCTCCTGATATAATACGGCCACCGGCTGCAAGACTGGGTATAACCGCTTTTGGCTCCCCTGAGTTAATGGATTCCATAAAGTAGTTGCTGCCTGCTTCGTTCAAAGCCTTGGGGTTTTCAAATACTGATATGGAAATTCTTCCGATTTTTACAATGCCTTCTGCAAATACCGGTGGAGGACCTGCCTTGAGTTCTTTTTTGAGGTTTCCTATAATTTCTCCGGTTTTGCTGATTGAAATTGATTTAAAATCTCCCATTGTAACTGTATCCTTGCCACCATCTGCATTAGTTATTGTAAAGCCATTGAGCACATTGACTTTTTGGACATCAGCATTTTGGGCATTTTGAATCATATCATCTGGATCTGTTTGAATTATAGTATCTTTGGTTGCTGCATTTGCATCAATTCTAATTTGGGAATTATTTCCTAGAACAAAGTTACCGTTTCCGTCAACCAGGTTTCCGTCAGAATCTATGTCAAGAATACCTGCTCTGGTATAGAATTTTTCACCGCTGGGGCTTTCCAATGTGATAAAACCTTCACCGTCTATAGCTACATCCAAAGGGTTATCTGTAAATGCAAAACCTGACTGTGTCATCAGTTTGTCTATAGTGTTTACAGCAACACCGTAACCTACCTGATTAGGGTTTGTACCACCGCTTACCTGTCCTTTTCCGGGAGCTGTTGCCCCTTGAAGTGTTTGGTAATAAAGATCTCTGAAAGTTGCACGGCTTGCTTTAAATCCATATGTATTAACATTGGCTATGTTGTTACCTATTACGTCCATTCTTGTTTGGTGTGTTCTAAGTCCGGAAACACCTGAGTACATTGATCTTACCATGTTTATGTTTTCCTTTCTTTATCAACCTGTGAATTTCATCTGTCAGTCAAAAATTCATGCTTCCTCGAAAGGTCCGGCACCGGTTGATTTCTTGATATTTAGATTATAACTGTCCCTTGAATATTTGTAAATACATTTTCATTTTTTTCTGCATATCCCACTGTAGTTATCACCGTAGAGTTTTTCGCATTCACAATAAAAGCTGTTTTATCTACCAAAACGAGGACATCTTCCAAGCCTTTTTCTCTGGCAAGTTTCATTCCTCTGTTTATACGCTCCAGCTTGTCGTCAGAAACATCAATTCCTCTTTCGTCAATTCTGTTGGCTGCGTGTTTGGTAAAATTTATCCCGCATTGAGCAAGTTCAGCTTTAAAAACACTGTCAAAACTTTGCTCCTGCTTATTTACATTATTTTCTTTTTTTATGACCTGTGAATTATTCAACGGTTTTCCAGTGGAAATGTTGATATTATAGAAATTTAAGTTTGACATTTTTAAAATTGTCCCTCCACCAGAGTTTTCCACTGTTATTCTATGGGCAATTCAGGTTTAGACAAAAGCTCGCCGCCGTTTTGTGCAGACTTTTCACTTTGTCCGTTTTCTGTTCCATCTTCTTTTGGCACATCGGGCTTTGTATCCGGCTCTGTTACTTCGGGACTTGTTCCGTCAGGATTAGGTTTTTCCGCTGGCTTGCTCATTTCGCTCTTAACTTCCATAATGTTTTTCATTTCAAAAGACTTGCCATCATGTCCTTTAAGTTTAATGCGAATTCTGCCGCCTGCCAAAGAAACTCTTTCAACTACTCCTTCTGTAACTTTAAGTGCTCCGTCTTTGTCATAGTCAGCACAAACCACTGTTTTTCCTATCATTCCGATAGCAAAACTGTTGTGCATCTGAGCTTCCAGGTTCTGCATAGCCTGCATGGTCTGGAACTGAGCCATCTGAGTAAGAAACTGGGAGTTATCCATAGGGTTCATAAAGTCCTGATTCTGCATTTGGGCAGCAAACAATTTAAAGAAGTCCGCCATTTCTACACCGCTTTGTCCCCTTTTTTTGTTTGCCAAATCTTTGCCGTATTCACTGCCTATACCATGGGTATCTCTATAACCGTTTGGTTTTCCTATGCCTTCCATTCCTTCCCCTCCTTATATCTTGTAGTTAAATATTGACATTTGCTGCAATCTTATGAAATCTTCATCAACAATATTTATGCCCTTATCCTCAGTTTCCTTTAATATGATATTGCCTCTTTGTCCACCTTGGTTATGGCTGTTTTGATTTTGATTTCTGTTTTGCTGGAATACAAATTCTCCGCTGTTTTGATTTAACTGGGAACCTGTATCTCCTGTAGAATCATAAGTAACAGTCATTCTGTCCACCTGGATATTATACTCTTTCAAAGCTGTTTGAAGCTGTGTGAGATTTTCTCTAAGTGCCAGTTCTCCCTTATGAGTCTGAGTTGCAAATTCCAAAATAGCTCTGCCGTTTTCAATCTGCATTTTAACTGTAACTTTTCCCAAAAATTCGGGATTAAGCTGCATTTCAAAAACATTTGCACCCTTTGGCATTTTAGCACTGAGATTTTTAAGAACCTGACTTACCACATCTGCATTTTTAACCATTTGACTTTCAGCAGGTGTAAAAGTAATTTCTTTTTCCTTTGGCATTTCCAAAGTTTTCAGCTTTTGCTCTGTGCTGATGATAAAATCTGTGGAAAACTCATTTTTAACGATGATTTTTTCCTCAGGTTTTGTTTCCTTTTCAAAAGCAGGTTTTTCAAAAATATTTATCTGAGATTTTTCTGAATTTACCATAAGTTCATTTGTTTTATCAG
>JAHHUA010000149.1 GCA_020024235.1 Oscillospiraceae bacterium | reverse complement strand
GTATCATAATTTATGGTATAATATAACAGAAAATAAAAATTTTACCTGTTGTTATATTAATTTAATTTCTGGAGGATTAAATATGCTGCTAAGCGAAGGAACTATCGGCAGTTGTGTTGAAATTCAAGATATGATACTGCCTGCCCCTATTGAAAAAAGACTGGAAGCTTTGGGAATGACACAGGGCAGTTCAGTTACAATATTAAACAGCAAAAATCATGGTGTTCTTATTGTAAAAATCAGAGGAACAAGGTTTGCTTTGGGGAAAAACATTACACAAAATATAACAGTGAGGTAGTACACAATGAAAGAAGAGCTTACCATCGGATTTATAGGAAATCCTAATTGTGGGAAAACCACTCTTTTTAATGCTTACACAGGTGCTGATTTAAAGGTTGCCAACTGGCCCGGAGTCACTGTGGAAAAAGTTGAAGGCAATATAAAAATTCAAAACTTAAATATAAAGCTGGTTGATTTACCGGGCATATACAGTCTTACTTCCTATACTATGGAAGAACAAATATCACGCCGTTTTATTTTAAGTGATGAGGTGGATATAATTATAGATATTGCTGATGCTTCCGCTTTGGAACGCAATCTATATCTGACTTTACAGCTTATGGAACTGGGTAAACCTGTTATTCTTGCTCTTAACATGATGGATATTGTAGAAAAAAGAGGTATGAAAATAGATATACACCGCTTGGCAGAAATACTGAATATACCTGTTGTACCTGTTTCTGCCAGAAAACGAACAGGACTTGATATACTTCTAAATACAGCAGTTCATCACAAAAACAAAGAACCTATTTGTAACCTAAAATATTCCTCAAGTCATATAAATAGTCAGCATTTTCAATATACTATGATATACAATAACAAAATTGAAGATAAAATTGATATTATTATTATGGAGCTGAAAGATAAATACCCTCATTTGGAAAATTACCGCTGGTACGCAATTAAACTTTTGGAACAGGATAAGGAAATCACAGAAAAATACCCTGTTAATCTGCCATCTGTAATTGACCGAAATTATGAATCAGATATTATCAATGAGAAATATGATTTTATTGAAAAAATTGTTGATGATGTACTTATAAATAAATACAAACAGGATGCTCTGACTGAAAAAGCAGATAAATTTCTCACTCATAAAATCTGGGGTATTCCCATTTTCTTTGGAATTATGGCTTTTATATTTTTCCTTACCTTTGCAATGGGCAACTGGATAAAAGTTTTTTTTGAAACATGGGTGGGCAATTTATCTGTAGTAACTTCAAATATATTGTCATATTTTGATGTCAGTAATATTTTAATCTCCCTAATTACCGATGGTATAATTGCCGGTGTAGGAGGAGTTTTATCATTTCTCCCCAATATTTTTATTTTGTTCATTGCCCTTGCCATTCTTGAAGACAGCGGCTATATGGCGAGAGTTGCCTATATAATGGAAGGCATTATGAGTAAACTTGGACTTTCTGGACGGGCATTTATCCCTATGATACTGGGATTTGGCTGTACTGTACCTGCTGTTATGGCTTCCCGTACTTTGGAAAACCGTCAAGACAGATTTAAAGTCATGCTTATAACTCCCTTTATAAGCTGTAGTGCCCGTTTGCCTATTTATATTTTGTTTTCGGGACTTTTCTTTAAAGACTATGCTATGCTGATTGCCTATTCCATGTATATAATCGGACTTTTAACAGCTATTGGGATTGCATACATATTTCGTCTTATTGACAAAAAAGAATCATGCAATTATCTTATTATAGAACTTCCTGAATATAAAGCTCCCGATATACACACTGTTTCCATTTATGTTTGGGAAAAGATTAAAGACTATCTTACCAAAGCCGGTACTACAATTTTTATAGCTTCTGTTTTAGTGTGGATTATCTTAAACTTCGGACCTACAGGCTACACAAACAATATGTCTGAAAGTTTTGGTGCAGTTATAGGACATCATTTAGTTCCTGTATTTGCTCCTATAGGACTTGGTTTCTGGCAAATTGATGTGGCACTTTTAGCGGGTATTTCAGCTAAAGAGGTTGTTGTTTCAAGCTGTGCTGTATTGTTTGGAATTTCCAATATCACCTCTCAAATGGGCATGAACACTATGACTGCCGCTTTGGAGGCATTGGGATTTGGACAGCTTAATTCATTTTGTATGATGATATTTTCATTGCTGTATATTCCCTGTGCTGCTTCTTTGGCAGTGATAAAAAGAGAATCAGGCAGTGTAAAATGGATGTGTTTTAGTGCATTATTCCAGTTTACCGTAGCATGGATTATAACATTCATTGTTTATCATATAGGGTTATTATTGATTTAATATAAACACCCCTTACTTTTTACTATAAAGTAAGGGGTGTATGCTTTATAAAATTGATTTAAATTCCAAATTACCGTCTTTAAATAATTTATAAAGATTAATTCTTTCATTAAATCTTTCAACTGCCAAATTAATTTCAGATTCAGTGGGGTGATTTTTCATGACTTCCCAGCGATATTCATTAGCCTGATTAAATTCTCTCTTGCGGGAACTTTCCTTAATTTGATCAGACAAAGAACCATTACATATATATGTTCCTATAATGGTATTGTTGTCTTTTACCATGTCCACGCCTCTTTCAATAGAATTATGTGCATGGGCAGAATCTGCATAAAATCCCAATGTACAGAACAGACCTACAGCTTTATCCTTTATTTCAGGCATAAATTTACTCATTTCTTCGTTGGGTTTACCGGCATCAACCCAATATCCGAGAATAATTATATCTCCGTCCAAAACAGGGGCACCGTCTTTTAAATTATGTATAGTTTTTTCTTCTGCACAAATACCGTTAAAAATACCTTCTGCAACCTTCTGTGTGCGTCCTGACAAGCTGGAATAAATAACCTGTACTTTCATATAAACTCTCCTTTTTTGTTTTTTTGTTTTATCATAACATATAATTTTAAAAAATAAAACCGCAAAATTGTTAATTTTTTGCGGTTTTCCCCTAACCCACCCCTGTGTTAAAAGTCGATACATGGTAATAATAATAAAAATTAAAAATTCTTGTGTACCATTGACGGGCTTAATAATAAAGCGGGATTCGAACCCTGCCTGCCCAAGACACACCAATATAAAAATTTTTTTGCATCCGCCCTTTTAAAACAGTGCCAAAAAAATTATTTTTCTAAAAGCTCCGTTGTCCAGTTAAGTTCCTGGATTTTTATTTCTAATTTTCTGAGTTCAGATGCCATATTGTCCAAGTTTTTCTGCAATTCTTTTACAGAAACTGTGCTGACAATTTTTATTTCTGTACCTCTGGTACGGCTGCCTGTTCTGCTGGCTTCATCAAGAAAATTTCTGAAAATTGAAAGTTCATTTTTCATATACTCTCTTTCAGCTAAAAGTTCAGTGATGGTTCTGCCTTCCCATATTACGGAGGCATTTGTTAAATTTATAAGTGTGGTATATTTTTTCAGTTCATTTATGGTACTTTTGGTTTCCTTCATAAGTTCCATAGGATCTTCAGCAGGATTTTCATCCAAAGCAACAAGAGCATTGTTTTCCAGTCTGTCCCTTAAATCATTTAATTTATTTTGCAAATTTCCTTT
>JAHHUA010000148.1 GCA_020024235.1 Oscillospiraceae bacterium | reverse complement strand
TCTTAATACTAAATATATATATTGTCATATAATCGGGTTATTTATTAGTGATAATTTGTAAATTAGGTGGAATATAAATTTTTTTATCTTTATTTATCTAACATTTATGTTACTATATTTTGTAATTTTTGGAATTATACACAGAAGTTATTTTTCCTGCATCCATAGTGATGATTTTATCATACATGGAAATTACTTCTTTGTTTGGTACATGGGAAACCGAAATAATCGTACCTTTATAGTTAAGAAGCATTTCTTCAATATCTCGGGAAGTTTCCTTATCCAATGCAGAAGTTACTTCATCTAAAAGCAGTATTTGTGGGTTTGTATAGAGTGCCCTTGCTATGGAAATTCTCTGTTTTTCTCCACCAGAAAGTGTTTGGGCTGATTCCTCATCCATAATTGTGTCTTTGTATTTGTCTGTCACTTTATTAAGTTTAAGGCCACTTATAAGACTATCAAGGAAAGTTTTATTTTCACGGCTTGCACTGATATTATCCATAATACTCTTTTGAAAAATATAGGACTCTTGGAAAACAATTCTTATAAAATTGTAAATCTTATCTCCCAAATTTTTCTGGGATTTATCATTATAAATTATATCCCCTGTATAATCCTGTTCAATACCGCTGATAACCTTTAAAAGTGTGGATTTTCCGCAACCGCTTTCACCGACTATAAGATATTTTTTATTAGGTTCAAATTCAATATTAATATCACTTAAAATATGGTGGCCATTGGCTGTGAAGTTTACATTTTCTAGTTTTATACTTGGTGTGGTTTCAAATATCATTTCCTTGTTTTCAGGTTTGGTTTCACACATAAGTCCCTCAAGTTCCTTTTTTAAAGGCTTAGCTCCGTTTCTATAATTAATCAGGTAGGAAATCTGTGTAAAAGGAAAACTCATAATGGAGTTTATCTGAATTGTAGAAAACAATGCACCTGCAGTATATTTTCCTTTTAATATTAAATATGCTCCATAAAAAAGTATTGCAAAATTAACAAGCTGTGATAAAACAGAATCCACTGTCATGGATAAAACTGATGTTTTTTGGTATTTTAAATCTGCTTCATTCTTAATATCATTTTCAGATTTGATCTCTTTTCTGAAATCATCAGCCATTTTATATGTACGAACAATATTTATTCCGTTTAAAAAATCAGAAATTTTTGCCGTCAAACTTCGTCCTGCCATATATGTTTTGTTGTATGTTTTTTCCAATGGCTTTTTAAATAAAGATGTATTTAAAAGTTTAAGTGCATTCATAATTATTATAAATGCAGCTATTTCAAAATTCAAAGTAAAAAGTGCTGATATTGAAAATAATATAGTGAAAATAAGCTCCCAAATATCCAAAGTATTAATATAATACTGTTCCACTACTGAATAAATATCCCCGTTATATATTGCTAAAAGTTCAGCTTTTCTGTTGGGAGTTAGTTTATTTAAGGGTGTTTTTAAAATATTGTTGGTAATTCCCATTCTCATTTGAGAAAGAAGTTCATTTTTGTATGCTGTTTGGAACAATGATACACCGTTTGCTCCGATTATACATAAAACTATCACAATTACTGCCCATATACTGCGGTTAATTACGTTTTCTATTTGTCCTGCTGAGGCAAAATCAATTACTTCTTTAGTCAAAATCGGGAAAAGTACATCTGTAAGTCCTCTTAAAAATCCGCAAAACAAGCAAATTGAAAATAAATATTTTGATTTTAAATTAAATTTCATATAAAAATTCCCTCCTTAAATATTGTTTTAAATTATTCCTGTTTAAACAAACCTTTTTTAGAAAGTACATAAACCGTATCGCATACCTCATCAATGTATTTTCTGTCATGGGATATGCTGATTATAGCTCCGGGAAACTTTGAAAGCATATTTCTTATGACAGGGGCTGACAAAGGGGAAAAATTTCTTGTAGGTTCATCTAAAATCAGCACATTTGAATCGGATAAAATCATTTTAAGCAACAATATTTTAGCTTTTTGACCACCTGAAAGTTCGGAAATTGCATGGGACATTTCTTCGGCTGTGTATTTTAAAGAACCTAAAAAAGTTTTTATTTTGGTCCGTTCTGCTTTGTCCCCTGTTTTGTCCAAGTAGTCCACAGGTGTCATGGATAAATCCAGTTCTTCCTCGTAATTTTGAGGCATATACATGGATTTTATATCTGTCCTGGCAAGTAGATTTTCTGCAATTTTCTTAATTAGGGTAGTTTTTCCGCAGCCATTATTTCCGATAATGCAGATTTTTTTTGAACCTCGGATAATAAGCTCAATATTTTCAGCCAAAACTCTGTGATCCGGTGTGGTTAATTTATCTAAAGTATATTCTAAAACATATTTACCGCTGGGAATAGAGGCCTGTTCTGGATTTTGCTTTATATTGATAGCTTCTTCCGACTCAGGCATTTGAGTCATGTTTTCATCTTCTCTTTCAAAGCGATGTCCCAATGACTTAACAGCGTGCATTTTCTTTTTAAGCAATCTTCCTCCGTGGGGGTCTTGCCTTGAAATACTTCTCAAATCATTTTCAACAGCTTGATAAATTTTTCTGAATTTTTCATCACGGATTTCTTTTTGCTTTTTCTCATAAACCGCCTGTTGTTCCTGTATTTCAAAAAGATGTGCTCGCTGGGAAATATACTCTCTATATGGAATATTATGAACTTCACAGCGGCTGACGGTTTTTCGGCGAAGCTGTTCCATATGCACTACTGTATTTGCAGTGTTTTCGATAAGAGTTTCGTCGTGGGATATGAATAAAACAATATATTCCCATGAGTTTATAAAGTTTTCCAGCCATTCCAAGGTGGAAATGTCAATATCATTTGAGGGTTCATCTAAAAGCAAAACTGTGGGCTTTTTCATTAAAATACGCATTATTTGGGCTTTTATTTTTTCACCGCCTGACAGTGTTTTCAGTTTTTGTTGGCTGTAGTAAAAATCCGTATTTAAGTTAAAGTCAGCGGAAAGTTTGCCAAGCTCTTTTGGAGTTAAATTTAAAAATTCATCTTCTTCAAGGAAAAATTCATATAGTGATTTTTCTTTGTCCTCCTGTAAAAGTTCCTGGGGAAGATATGCCAAAACTTCATTATTAATTACTCTTTCTCCTTTAAATTCCACATAATCGGAGATAAGCTCAGGGTCATAAATCCATTTTAAGAGTGTAGATTTGCCATTGCCTTCTTCACCTATAATTACAGCTTTGTCCCCATAATTTAAAGTAAGTGAAAAGTCTTTTAAGATTTCTTTTAAATCTTTTCTGTGTGTAAAGCTTACATTTTTAATTTGTATCATATAGCCTCCTTGCCCTCGGGGCGGATAATTTCCGAAATAAGACAACAAAAAAACGTCTGTTTTCACAGCCGAAAACAGACGCACAAATAAAACTATATAAATTTCCGCAAAAAGGAACAGTAAAATAGGGAAATATACAGCTAAATTTAAGCAATCTGATTTAATTCGGCATAAAACATAATTCCGTACGGTAATGAAAACACCTTACAGAAATTTCGGAAAATATTTTTTATACTGCCAAATTAAATTACTTATTGCTCATAATTTGCTTTTTCACCTATATGCTTTTAAGCTACCTTTCTTTAATC
>JAHHUA010000147.1 GCA_020024235.1 Oscillospiraceae bacterium | reverse complement strand
AAAATAAATAATGTACTTTTGTACCATAAAATAACGGTTAAATTATAATTTTGAAAGGAGGATGAAACTGTTATGGACCCAAAAACTTTATTGATGATTTCAATAGCTGTAATTGTCTTTTTTATTATCGGTATAGTAATCGCCTTTAATATGGGCATTAAATATAGAAAAAAGATAGCCGAAGCTGAAATTGGTTCAGCTGAGGAAGAAGCAAAAAAAATCGTTAATGACGCACTTAAAACCGCTGAAGGCAAAAAGAAGGAAGCTTTGGTGGAAGCTAAAGAAGAAATCTATAAAATGCGCAGTGAAAATGAAAAAGAAATCAAAGAACGCAGATCAGAGGTATCTCGCCTGGAAAGAAGAATTCAACAAAAGGAAGAATCTCTGGACAGAAAACATGAAAACGCAGAAAAGAAAGAGGAACAGCTTCAGGCTAAGATTAAAGAAGCAGAAAAAACTCTTTCCGATGCAGAAATTGTTAAACAGCATCAGTTCGATATGTTGGAAAAAATCTCCGGTTATACCGCTGAACAGGCAAAGGAATATTTGCTTTCCAATTTGGAAAATGAGCTGGTTCATGAAAAAGCAGTTAAAATTAATCAGTATGAAGCACAATTAAAAGACGAATCAGAGCAAAAAGCAAGAGAAATTATCTCCCAGGCTATTCAGCGCTGTGCTGCGGAACATGTTGCGGAAGTAACTGTATCGGTGGTTCCTCTGCCAAATGACGAAATGAAAGGCAGAATTATCGGACGAGAAGGCAGAAATATCAGAGCTATAGAAACTCTGACAGGTGTTGACCTTATTATAGATGACACCCCTGAAGCTATCACACTTTCCTGCCATGATGCGGTTAAGCGTGAAATTGCAAGAATAGCTTTGGAAAAACTTATTCTTGATGGAAGAATTCACCCCACAAGAATTGAAGAAATGGTTGAGAAAGCCAAACGGGAAGTTGAAACCAAAATTAAACAGGACGGCGAAAAAGCAGTACTTGATGCGGGCATACATAATATGCACCCGGATCTTATCAGATATTTGGGCAAAATGAGATACCGCTCCAGCTTCGGTCAAAATGTTCTTGACCATTCAATCGAAGTTTCACAGCTTGCAGGCATGATGGCAGCAGAACTTGGTGCTGATGCAGCTATGGCAAGAAGAGCAGGACTTCTTCACGATATAGGCAAGTCCATGACTCCTGAAATTGAAGGTTCCCATGTTACAATCGGTGTAGATATGGCTAAAAAATATAAGGAATGTCCCGAAGTTATCCATGCTATAGAAGCACATCACGGAGATGTGGAAGCTAAAACAGTTGTAGCTTGTCTGGTACAGGCAGCAGATGCAATATCTGCCGCAAGACCCGGAGCAAGAAGGGAAAATCTTGAAAATTACATCAAAAGACTTGAAAAGCTTGAAGAACTTACCAATTCATTTGAAGGTGTAGAAAAATCATTTGCAATTCAGGCAGGCAGAGAAGTGAGAATCATGATTAAACCCGATAAGGTTTCAGATGATCAGATGGTTGTAACTGCAAGAGAAATTGTTAAGAAAATTGAAGATGAACTGGTATATCCCGGACAGATTAAAGTTAATCTCATAAGGGAAACCAGAGCAATAGATTTTGCAAAGTAGTAAATAAAAAAAAGAGGCAGGAAAAATTTCCTGCCTCTTTTTTTGCATAAAAACAGATATTTTATCTAAAAAAGTATTATTAAAGTATATGGTTACATATTGTAATCAAACTTAGTAAAATGATACTAAATTGTTACTTTATAATTGTTAAATATGGCTCAGATTGCTTGCAATTTAATAAAAATACGGTTATAATAAATATACAGTGGTTCATAGTGGGTTAAAGTGGGTTTAATCCATAAAAAAGGAGGAAAATTTAATGCTGATCGGCGAATATTCCCATAGCTTGGATATTAAAGGCAGAGTAAATATTCCTTCTAAACTCCGTGAAGATTTGGGAGAAAGCTTTATAATAACAAAAGGCTTGGACGGTTGTTTATTTGCATATTCCATTGAGGAATGGGACAAACTGTCTGAAAAGATAAAGCTCCTTCCACTTACAAAATCAAGAAATATTCAAAGATTTTTATTTGCTTCCGCTGCCGAAGTTTCACTTGATAAACAGGGCAGAATCCTTATTCCGCAAAATTTGAGAGATTATGCAGGTCTTTTAAAAGATGTGGTTATTGTGGGAGTGTCTGTCAGAGCTGAAATTTGGAGCAGGGAAAATTATGAACAGATAAATCAGGAAATTACACCTGAATTAGCGGCTGCCGCTATGGAAGAATTGGGATTTTAACAGATAAGAGGTTTAAAAATGGAATTTAAACATATTTCGGTTTTGCTCAACGAATGTATCGAAGGGCTGAATATAAAGCCTGACGGAATATATGTAGACGGTACAGCCGGAGGTGCAGGACACAGTATAGAAATAGCAAAAAGACTTACCACAGGCAGGCTTATTGCGGTAGATAAGGACCCAACTGCTGTTAAAATCGCTTCGGAGCGTTTGGCACCATACCCTGCAGCACAGGTTGTTGAAAATGATTTTTCCAATATTCCCGATATTTTGGACGAACTGGGAATAGATAAAGTTGACGGTATACTTCTTGATTTGGGGGTTTCTTCACATCAGCTTGATACCCCGGAAAGAGGATTTTCCTACAATTATGATGCACCGCTGGATATGAGAATGGGCCAAAAAGGCCTTTCTGCTTATAATGTGGTAAATGAATACGAAGCAGCAGATATTGCCAGAATACTTCGAGAATTTGGTGAAGAAAAATTTGCCTCAAAAATAGCACAAAACATTGTAAAAAACCGTGAAATAAAACCTATTGAAACAACTTTTGAATTAGTTGATATAATAAAAGCATCTATTCCCGCTGCTGCCAGAAGGGAAGGAGGACACCCTGCAAAAAGAAGTTTTCAGGCAATCAGAATTGCAGTAAACAGCGAACTGGATAATCTTTCCCTTTGTTTGGACAGAGCTTTTGATCGTATAAATGAAAACGGAAGATTTGCAATAATTACCTTTCATTCGCTGGAAGACAGAATGGTAAAACAGAAATTTGCAGCTTTTACCAAGGGCTGCACATGACCCGCGGATTTTCCAATCTGCATTTGCGGAAACAAACCCAAGGGAAAACTTGTAAACAAAAAACCTATAGAAGCCACTGAAGAAGAATTGGCGGCAAACAAAAGAAGCCACAGCGCAAAGCTGAGGGTTATAGAAAAAATTTAGTTTAAAATTAAGTGCAAGGAGAGTATAAATTTGGATAATAATACTTCGGCTTATGATTTATCTGCCTTTGAAAAAAGGAAATCACCTGAATTTAAACCGGAATTAAAGGTGATAAAAAATGAAAAACCCCAAAAAGAAAGTATTTTCGCAAGATCAGGAGTATTTTTTTTGGTAGCATTCTTATTGGCTATTGTGGCATCAACTCTTTACAATAATGCAATTATAAATGAATTGGGAAACCAAATTCTGGAACTAAACCAGGAATACGCGGAACTTGTGGGAGAAAACAAGAAAATGACAGCTGTGTTGGAAAGCAAAGTGAGTCTTAAAAATGTTGAAGAATATGCCAAAGAAAATTTGGGTCTTGCCCAAATGGAACATTATCAAATTGAATATATTAATCTTTTGCCCAACGA
>JAHHUA010000146.1 GCA_020024235.1 Oscillospiraceae bacterium | reverse complement strand
TGACAATTTATTTATTTCATCAGGCAATGAGAAAATCATTGCCAAAAAAACAGATAAAGGCATAGAACTTTTTAAGTTATTTATAACCATGCACACAGAAGCCCCGGAAATAACATTTTATCCTCCCATACCAATATTTGAAAACAAAGAACCTGTTCATTCTCAGCACAAAGCATCTCTTACTATGGGAACAAGCACTGTTATGGGAGATGTTAATTACTACGGCTGGGGAGATAAAGGCTTTGAAATTTTCTACACATGCCCATTATTAGAATGGACACAGGATAAGCCTTTTGGTTCATCAATGGAAAAGCAGTCTGACGGAACATATATCCTAAAAAGCGGAATAACCGAAAATAAATATTCAATCGAAAACCACGATTATTAAATTCTAAACATAGTTATATTACAAAATTATATAATAAAATTAAATTATTTACCACAAGGAAAGAGAGTTTTTTAAAACAGATATATAAATTGCAGAAATAAAGTACTTGGAAAAGGTGAACATAATGAAAAAACCAAATAAAAAGGGCATTTTAAAATTTTTATTCAGCAGAACATTCATATTCGGCTTCCTGATATTTCTACAGTTTGTTTTTTTAACATTCCTGGTTTTAAAGGTCAGTGAAATAGCAGGACAAATTGTAATAATTTTGCAACTTTTAAGTCTTTGTGTCGTAATATGGCTGGTTTCAAAAGATGATAACCCTTCTTATAAACTGGCATGGGTGATAGCTATAATGTGTTTTCCCATTATGGGAGGCATTTATTATATCTTTTTCGGAAACAAAAATATGCCCAGAATTCTCCGAAACAAAATCACAGAATATGATGCAGAAGTTGAACGACGGATGAAGGAATCCGTAAAAGAGAAAAAAGAAGTTTTTGAGGAAATAAAAGATAAAGATAAAGGTATTGCCTCCAGAATAAGCTATATTATTAACAGTTCAAATTTTCCCGTATGTAAAAATACTCAATCTGATTATTTCCCATTGGGTGAGGATAAATTTGAAAAATTAAAGGAAGAACTTAAAAAAGCCGAAAAATTTATTTTTATGGAGTATTTCATAATTGAAGAAGGCAAAATGTGGGATACTATTTTGGAAATACTTAAAGAAAAAGTTAAAGAAGGCATAGAAGTCAGAGTTATGTTTGATGACATGGGTAGTGTGGAAACTCTGCCACCGGGATATGGCACAGTTTTGGAGAAACATGGTATTAAATGTGCTGTATTTAACCCTTTTAAGCCCCATCTAAATATGGCGATGAATTACCGTGACCATAGAAAAATCTGCGTAATTGACGGAAATGTTGGCTTTTGCGGTGGAATAAACCTGGCTGATGAGTATATAAATGAATATCCTAAACACGGACACTGGAAAGACACAGCAGTAGCTCTTTACGGCGATGGTGTTTGGAGTTTGACAATGATGTTTTTAACTCTTTGGGATTTTACCAAAAACGAAGCGGATTTGGATTACAGCAAGTATATGCCTACTAAGCATTATAAAAGCGATGGCTATGTTCAGCCTTATGGAGATACTCCTTTGGACAATACCAATGTAGGCGAAAATATATATATGCAGATTATAAATCGTGCTACTGATTATGTATATATTACCACACCATATCTTATTTTGGATAATGAAATGGTTATAGCTTTGAAAAATGCCGCCGAAACCGGAGTAGATGTGCGTATTATAACTCCTCATATTGCGGATAAGTGGTATGTGCATATTGTAACTCGCTCATTTTATAAAAACCTTATAAGATCCGGAGTTAAAATTTATGAATACACACCGGGATTTGTTCATGCAAAAATGTTTGTATCAGATGATACTTCCGCTATAGTAGGAACTACCAATATGGATTACAGAAGTTTTTATCTTCACTTTGAATGTGGAGTATGTTTTTATTATTCAACTATGGTGGACAAAGTTAAAAATGATATTGAGGAAACTTTGAATAAATGTCAGGAAATTACAATGGATGATGTAAATCAAATCAGTATTTTCAGAAGAATTTTGGCTGCAATTATCAGAATTTTTTCTCCTATGATGTAGTTTAAATACCATTTATATGTTTAAATAAACCAGTTATCGGAAATCGGTGGAAATCGGTTTCCGATTTTTATATAATGAATACAAATAAAGGCAGGTGAGATAATGCAGATAGAAATTAATATTGATGAAAAAATCGAAGACACAAAAGTCATTATTGTGGCTAAGGAAATTACTCCTGAAATAAATGAACTGATTATGAAAATAAACAATACTTCTCCTAAAATAATTTCGGGTGTAAAAGATGATATGGTGGAGGTGCTGGAACAGGAAAATATAATCAGAGTTTATTTGGAGAACAGCAAAACATATGTATCTACCACTAAAGGAAAATATTTGGTAAAACTGCGTTTGTATGAAGTGGAGGAAAGACTGAATCCCAATATTTTTGTACGTATATCAAATTCTGAAATAATTAATATAAAAAAGACGGAAAAGTTTGATTTAAGTTTTTCAGGTACAATTTGTGTTAAATTAGCGGGAGGAGAAATTACTTATACATCCCGCCGTTATGTTTCAAAAATTAAAAAATTATTAGGAGTATGAGGTGAAATATATGAAAAAAGAATTTATGAAAAGATTTATAGGCGGTATTTCTACAGGTATAACAATAGGATATATAATTCCTGTAATAATATCATTATGTATAGGAGATGGTATTTATTATCCATGTTCTCCTGGGCTTATAAATACTATGGGAAATGAAGTAAATGCTGTAATATTTCAAATAATTATATCAGCGTTGATAGGCGGAATTTCTGCGGGTTCTTCTGTAGTATATGAAAACAGAAAATTATCTGTGGTAATGCAGACAGCAATTAATTTTTTAGTGATTTATTTTGTGGTTATTCCCATATCTTATTTAGCACATTGGATGCAACACAGCATAAAAGGATTTTTAGTCTATAACCTGATATTTATAGTGCAATATATATTCATTTGGATAATCAATTATCTTATAACCAAAGCAAAAATAAAAAAAATAAATAAAAAATTATAAAACACGGTCTAATTGCATATATTTAATTTTACAATTATTTTATAAACAGAAAAACGCAGGTCTTATTAAGAACTGCGTTTTTCTGTTAGCATAGTAGGATATATTAATTAGTTATTGTCGGTTGACTTTTTTAATGGCAATTCTAAAAGCAGGAAGCAAAAGAACTACCAAAATAACTGCAATAACGGCATTTATCAAAGATGAAATAAGAGCTGTACCACAGGAAACCAAAGCTGTTTCCACAGGGGTTCCTTTTAAAATATCACCTATAAACTTTTTAGTTAGGTATAAAGCAATATAAACTAATTGTCCTACTGCCGCACCCATAATATTAAAGCCCACATTTTCGGCTTTTTTTCCTTTCATGTTGGCAATTTTGCCGGCAACAAATGCCATTAAAAATTTGTTAATGAATGTAAACGGTGCGCTGGAAATATAAGCCGGGTTGGTAAAATCATAAAACATGGAACCTATACCGGCGGCTAATCCTCCGGTTAAAGGGCTAAGAGCCATAGCAGCAATCATACAAAAACCGTTGGCAATATGTATTCTGGTGGGAGCTCCCGCTATAAGTGGAATTTTAAAAGAAATATAGTTTGACACAAATACAATAGCGGCCATAACACCTGTAAGCACTATTTGCTTAGTAGAAAATTTATTGGAATTTTTAATCCCTTTGTTTTTTATTTCATTATCCATAAAAATAACCCCCAAAAAAACTTATAAAGTCTGTTGACTTTTTATGTACCAACAATTACTATTATAGCT
>JAHHUA010000145.1 GCA_020024235.1 Oscillospiraceae bacterium | reverse complement strand
GTTATATTGTAATATTTCTGTTAATGTTATTGATGAATTATTCATATATATATGATAAAATTAATACATAAAATTTTGAGGAGGATTAAATTTGAAAAAATCAATAACTTTTAAATTTATAGCAAATATTTTGGTAGCTGTAGTGGCTTTTCTCTATTTTGCTGTAAATAATGTAAACCTTAATCCCTTTTATTTTGAGGGAGCATTTTTCTGGTGTCTTGTTATCACTGCATACATTGCTCTTTGGACTGTGTTTAAATTCGGCTCTTTTATTCCGAAATTTACACCTGCTGACAACGGAAAATTCAATGTAACACCGGGTCAGCCAATTCCTAAAATTATCAAAGTTATTTTGGTAGCTCCATGGGCATTTCTAATTGTTATGATGATATTTTCATCACCTCTTATAAGCTGGCCCGCATACCGTGACCAACTGGGTGAATCGGAAGTCAAAACATTTTCCAGTGATATGCAGGCTGTGGATTTAAACCAAATTCCCATAGTTGACCGACAACTGGCACTTAAACTGGCTGACAAAAAATTAGGTGAAAAGCCTTCTTTGGGAAGCCAGGTTATTTTGGGCAGACCTACCATTCAAAAAGTAAACGGCAAGCTTATTTGGGCTGTGCCTTTGCACCACTCAGGTTTCTTTAAATGGATTACCAATTTAAGCGGTGCAGCAGGATATATAACAGTATCTGCTACCAACTTAAATGATGTTCATTATGTTGATACTTATCAAATTAAATATCACCCAAACTCATATTTCTTTCATAACTTGGAAAGATATCTGCGTTTTACGGGAGCAGCTTTTACAGGTATTACCGACTACTCCTTTGAACTTGATGATAACGGACAGCCATACTGGGTTGTTTCCACTTATAAAAACAAACGAGGATTTAATCTGCCGGAAGCTACAGGTGTTATAACCGTCAATGCTTCCACAGGTGAACATCACCAATATGATATGGAAAATATTCCTGATTGGGTTGACAGAGTTCAGCCTGAAAGCTTTATTGTAAATCAAATTCAAAATCAGGGTGAATATGTACATGGTATCTTTAATTTCTCTGACAAAGATAAATTTAAACCATCTAAAGGTACTGCAATAGTATATAACAATGATCATTGTTACCTCTTTACAGGTCTTACTTCCGTAGGTCAGGACGAAAGTGCCATTGGTTTTATGATGATAGACATGGTTACAAAAAAACCTATACTCTATCAAATGAATGGTGCTACTGAATATTCTGCTCAAAAATCCGCTGAAGGTAAGGTTCAGCACCTGGAATATACAGCATCTTCTCCTATTATTTTAAATATCGGTGGTAATGCAACTTACTTTATGCCTCTTAAAGACCGTGAAGGCCTTATTAAACAATATGCTTTTGTATCTGTTGAAAACTATTCAAATGTAGGTGTAGGTGAAACAATTAAAAACGCTTTGAGAGATTATCAAAAAGTTCTCAAAAATGACGGCTTTGCTTCAACCGAATTTACAGGTACAGATGAAGAACAGATTACTGCAAAAGTTCTTCGTATTTCTTCAGAGTTTAACGGTACAGAAACAGTTTACAAACTTCTTGTTGAAAATCACAAAGACAAAATCTTTGCAGTTCCTGCAATTACTAGTGATGACCTAGCTCTCACACAACCAGGGGATACAGTGGAAATTCGTTACTATAACAGTTCTGATACCACACTTATGGTTCATTTCTTTGATAACAAAGAATTTACAAAATAAAATTGTATAAAAATTCCCATAGAAAAAATCGGCATGAATTTAATCATGCCGATTTTTTTAGTTTAAGTATTTACAAAAATAAAAAATATTTTAATTATTAATCGTGTTTAATAGCTTCCAAAGCCGAGATTTTAACTGCACGGTTAGCCGGGTAAAATCCTGATACCAAACCTATCATAGTGGCAAAAAGAAGTGCGAAAAATACAAGCCAAATTGGTATAATTGAAAGTTTCATACCGCCTGCTGCTCCCATGCCGCCCATGACTCCCATCATTCCTTTGCCCATAAAACTTACACCAAAGTAATTTATACAAAATGAAATAATATAGCTTATGATAATACCTATTACACCGCCAAAAAATCCTATACTGCCGGCTTCCATAAGAAAAACTGTTCTTATATCATTGATATAACAGCCCAAAACCTTCATAACACCGATTTCACGGGTTCTTTCATAGATTGACATAACCATGGTATTGGTAATGCCCAAAGCCGCTACAAACAGGGATATGGCTCCCAAACTTCCCAGTACCATCTGTTGTTGTTTTGCCTGCTGCTGCATTGGTTTTCTTATGCTTTCCAAGGAAGATGTATCAAACCCCTGTTTTTGAATAAATGTTTCTACCGGTTCAACATATTTAATATCCCGTACTTTTACTTTTACTTCTCTGTAGTTGGTATCTTTTTTTTCCTGCATACCATTGGCTTTACGGTATTCGGCTTCAATTCTTTTAAGTTCATGGATGTTCATAAATACACCCTGAGATGTTTGCCAGCCTTTGGAATAATCCTCTTTTAAAATACCGCAGACATTTACATCATATCTTTTTTCTTTGACATTTTCTTTAATTGGCTGAGTAATTAAAATAAGTTTTTCTTTCATTGGATTTAGAAAGGGATCTTCTATTTCGCCTTTTTCATCAGGATAGGGACGAACTCTGTCTTTACCGGGTTTTCTTTTGGTATCTCTGAAACGATACGCACTTTTTTCACCTAAAATAATACTTATTTTTTTGTTATTTTCTGTAAAACCTGTTCCCTCTTTTAATTCATAGCCCAGTTTTTCAATGGCCTCAGGATAAATACCCACTATATCAAGCCAATCAACCATATAGCGTTCTTTTTTTCCACCCACCATTTTAACAGATAAATTATCGGGGCTGTAAAGAGGGGTAGCCACTTCCACCCCTTCTAAAGCCTGAATTTGAGCCAACATTTTATCGTCCATTTTGTTTTTGTTGGAATCATTATAATTGTAAACATCTATCATGGTAAGGTCTCCCATTTGAGAAAGCATGGCTTTTTGTGCCTCGTCCATGCCTACACCTATGGAAATCATAACTACAATGGCACAGGTTCCTACTACAACGCCCATTATGGTTAAAAATGTTCTTGCCTTGCGGCGAGTCAGATTTTTAACGCACATGCTTATTAAATCAGAGATCTTCATCTGACTCTTCGCTCCTTTGCATCTTTATCTTGGACACTGTAATATATCCTGAAATACCTGCCATAACCAAACCACAGGTTATTAGTATAATATTTCTGGCAAGTTCTTTATTTTTTTTCTCTTTTTCTGCCATAGCCATAAGTTCGTTTTGACGCTTTATTTCTTCCTCATTTATTTGTGGTTCAACATTGGTGTTATCCATTTCCATTCCTTGAATTTCGATGCTAAAATCTCTTTCCAAAGTTTTTATATTCATGTTGGAGTCTTCATAACTTACCACAAATTTACCATTCATTTGTCCTGCTTCTTTAGCTATTACAAAAAAGTCGCCTGATGCTTCTTTTCCTGATTCCACATTGCCTATATACTGAGATTCTTTTATGGATTCATCATCAGTTACAAGTTCAATCGTTACATTGCTTACTACACTTTTACCTTTGTTTATCAGGTTTATGGAAACCGGAATTTCATCACCCTGCATTAATACAGAAGGTACATCAACTCTTTGAATTGAGAAACGGTCAATTTGAACTACGGGAATAGCAATGGTTTCTTCGGATTTTCCTGTCATTCGGGTTCCGTTTGCTATATACTGAAAATCAAAAGATATAGCCACATCATGGGATTTAGACAGGGCATCAGCTTTTATTTGAATATCAAAAGATTTAGT
>JAHHUA010000144.1 GCA_020024235.1 Oscillospiraceae bacterium | reverse complement strand
CTTCCATGAAGCTTTGAACAGTTTAACAAACCATTTAACAAATATTACTACCCCTAATGCACCATAAACATAGCCAAAAGCAAATATTCCGTTATCTACCAGTCCCATTCCTTTGTTGTATCCAATTTTTGCTGCCGCCGCTGCATACGCTTGGTTCGGATATCCACATCCGAAAATCATAGTTGCATAGCTTTCTTGTAATTGTGATATAAATGCGCTGCGTGCCGACAATCTAATTGCCATCGTATCTACTCCTGTGGTTTTTCCAAAAAGATGAAGGGAAATAGCTTGAAAAAATCGTTCCGCATAGCTGCTTTTTAAGAAGAGAATAGACAAAAATACTGCCAGAAAAATTAAAAACATCTTTCTTCCGGAACATTTTTTTATCATCAATATAATACAAGCACAAGAAACTGCCAATGCTGTTAGCTCCAGGCGTCCTTTTGAAATTACCAGTTCATATACAAAAGTCGCTGCTAATAGAAATAAATATTTTATTTTTCCTGTTTTCAAATAAGAATCTAAGCCTATCAATCCAACTATAACACATAAAAAACTATCTACATAAAGTCGTTTCAATCGAATATTTGTATAAACATGAACAAACTCTACTTTACCAAATAGTGCTATTTGTAACAAATAAATTCCTATTGAAATACATCCAACTATAATGAGTCCTTTCTTCACTAAATCAAAATTTATTCTGTTTAATGCTGCTAATTTTCTAACCACAAAATATCCCAACAAAACAAAAATATAGTTTCTTTGTGGTGATAAACCCATCAAGATTGGTTGATCTGTAAGTAAATTGCTCTGTATAGACGCGATAATGGTAAGTAAAATTAACCCCGCTACATCCGATGCGAAATACATTTTTGTTTTCTTATCCCATAGTTGGTAAGTTATATATTTTAGAAACCAATAACCTACAAAAACGAAAAACCAAAGCATTGCATAGTTTAAAAATGCAATTTTAAAGGTATCTTTGTTTACCAAATAAAAGCATTGTTCCATTAAAACAAATGCAAATACAATAAAATATGCAATTCTTGCTCTTTTTCCAATTTTTAATTTAATTTTCATTGTCATCGTTTTACAGCTTATCCTTA
This sequence comes from Oscillospiraceae bacterium, assembly GCA_020024235.1. Taxonomy (GTDB): domain Bacteria; phylum Bacillota; class Clostridia; order Oscillospirales; family Ruminococcaceae; genus JAHHUA01. The sequence goes on along the minus strand of JAHHUA010000144.1, from coordinate 2,794 downwards.
GCCTTTCTATTTATTTTTGAGAGGAAATATAAAATTCTTCTAATTGTTTAACGGTATCTCTAATATCATATCCTGCTTTGATAACTTGTTCTTTTCGATCACCGTCTCTAGTATTGTTGTTTATCAACTCAGCAATCTGTTTTGCCCACTCTTTACTGTCCCATCCATGGATTCGTTTAAAACAATCTGTAATATTAACTTCATCTACAATAGAATCTGCACAAATTGTAAGTAAGCCTGTTGCCTGTGCCTCAATGGCAGCTATCCCAAGACCTTCAAAACGAGAAGGAAATATAAATGTGTCCATTGCAAGAAGCACCTTTCTGACATCATGTGTCGTTCCATAGAAAATTACTTTATCAGATATACCAAGTTGTTTTGCTTTATCTCTCATTTCATTTTGAAGGACCCCATCTCCTACAAGAAGCAATACACTATTCTCATAGTTTTCACAAAAATTTTTAAATACTTCTAAAATAAAATCATGGTTTTTTTGATATACAAATCTTCCGATATGTCCAATCACAACCTTATTTTCGACACTAAGCTCTTTTCTCACTTTTTTGCGATCATCTGCTGAAAAGCGATAATCTTCCGTATCAATTCCATTTCTAACAAGTGTGTAAGTTTTTTTCTTATATACAGACTTTGGGAACATAAACTCAGCAGCTTTTTCTGAAATAGTAAAGTAATCTGTAACGCACAGCTGCATTAACACCTTATATATCGGTATAAACAAATCCCTCAGTGGTTTACTTCTATTAAAATCGTCATTATGAGAATGCAGCACGATCCTTTTTACACCTGCACATTTTGCTGCCATAGCCACAAAAACATCATATGGCGTTGATGCATCCACATGCACAACATCATACTGTTCCCTTTTAAAAAGTTTTTTCATTTTATAAAACTTAACTACAAACTTCAATACATCATTATGAACATTCTCAACATCTATAACTTTTTTTCGTGCTCCCAATCGAACAGCTTCCTCTTCAAGAAATTCTTTTCGATCACGAAATACTAAATAGTCAAACTGTACACGCTCTCTATTTATCAATCTATTGATTGTAATTGTAAGTTTTGATATTCCTCCAGCCCCTAACGGTGCCATGTGAATCACTTTTACAGGCTTTTTTTCGCTCATATACACACCTATTTAAATTTTCTTAATTTATTTTTGCAATCTTTATACTATCTTTCTTAGATGACTAATCCTTATACAGTTCGTGTGTTTCTCCACACCGAATTATTGGTTTGTTTTATTTATCTCTTTAACCGTGCGATTATATTTATTTAATTTTCTTCTCCGAATAAACTTGAATATCGCTGTTTTTCCAGGCATTTTATTTAAAATTGGTCTTAGAAATCCTACCAATTCTCCTTTAAAACTTCTAGGCTCCCATTTATATATCAGTTTCTCATAGCTAAGGTTTGCAACATCATTAAAAAAATCTTCTCGATTTTCCGGTCTTTTTATTTGTTTTTTGGGTCCACCAATGGTATTTGCACTGTTAGTTTCTATATAATAAACAGTTGCAAACTTCTCAATTTTTGATAATAGTTCTTTACCCTTTTCAGAATGTACCCACAGTTTTGTTGTTCCCTTATCATCATCCATTGATTTGTTGATGGTACCAATATCGGTGAAGTCACCTATTGTAAAGTCACTCACTCTTGGGACTTCTCTAAATTCACATTCATAGCATGATGGTCTTACATTATAGTGTCTAAAGAATAAATTAGCATGGACTCGTGTATCATACTTTTGATCCATCGATTTCCCATTTTCAAAAACAACTCTTACATTCGGTGTTGCATAACCATAATGTTTATTTCTAAACTGAACATTCTCAACAGAACATTTGTATTTATGATTTAAATATGTAATCCATTCTGCAAACAAAGCCGGCGAGGAAACTCCCAAGCACAGAAGATCTATGGTATATAAGTTCTCCATATCACCCACAAAATTTTTTAACCCATGTACTTGACAAGGAGTTCCGACAAATAAAACGGTCTGCTCTTTTTTCAACAACATTCTTATTTGACAAAAAACATCATTCAAAGAACTTTGTACATACTTCGATCCTCTAAATTCCTGCAAATTATTTTTATCAACACATTTTTTGTGGCTTACCACCATGTTCTCATATCCTACTGCATATACGATGCCGCCATTATCTAAAAAATAATCTGCAATTAAAGAAAACACACCGCCTGCAGTACTTGCTGCTCTTTTATTTTCATCTTTATACTGAACTGCGGCACATATTGTATTCTTTTTTGTTTCACCACCCAAATTGTTAAATGGGCATACTTTTTCACAAGCTTCACATTCAATGCATCTACTTTTATCTGCAACAGGATATACAAAACCTTCTAAATCTTGCTCCATCAATATACACTTTTCAGGGCAAGCACTATAACACGCTGTACATCCACAACATTTTGTTTTATCAATTAGCTCAATCATTTTCTGTTCCTCTACCTGCTCAGCGAGTTTCTTAAATAACTTATCGATTCTTCTCGAAGGCTTGTTAACTTTTCTTCTACACCCTCATAGTCAATGTCATTTTTGACTGTCATAACATCTCCCGAAAATCTTCGTTCACTCAAACCTAACAAAGTACATAGACTATCAATTCGGCTGTTCCTGGAATTAGCTCCGGCATTAAATCTATTAAATGTCATAAATTTTTTATGGTGGAGGATACTAAATACCGAACCATGGAAAGAATCTGTTAAAACATATTCTGCATTTCTAATCAAATTTACAAAGTCTGCTGAATCC
>JAHHUA010000143.1 GCA_020024235.1 Oscillospiraceae bacterium | reverse complement strand
TTCTTACAATAAGAAAACATTTAGGGTCAATTTCTTTTAGAGCTATTTTCAGTTTTGAATACTGATTTCTTTCAAGGACTGTAACAATAATTTCTTTATCTGTTTTGGTATAGCCTCCCTTGCCATCGTAAGTGGTAAGACCGCGACTTAGAGTATTAAGAATATATTCTTTAATTTCTTTTGGATGATCTGACATAATAGTAACTTCTTTTTTCACATTAAATCCATCAATGAAGTAGTTAATTGAAATACCTGCCAGGAACCAGCCAAATATACCTACTAGAGCTGTTTTCAGACCGAATACAAAGATAGCACCTGTTACTACAACAACATCTGCCAAAAGCAAACCATTGCCTAAATCCATATTCAAATACTTATTAAACATTCTTGCAAGAATATCAGTTCCACCTGTAGAAGCATTTTGGTTAAATACTACTGACAAGCCATAGCTGGAGATAATTACTGCCATAACCAAATCAAGCCACAAAATATCTGTAAGAGAACCTTCAAGAGGTGTAAATGTTTCCATTAAATATATAAAGAATGAAAACAAAATCGTGGAATAAATTGTTTTAACACCAAATTCCTTACCAAGGAAAATAAATCCCATAATCAGCAGCAAAGCATTTAATATAAATGTTATTACTGATATAGGCAATGGCATAATATGATGAATTACAATCGCCAGACCAGAAACTCCACCAGTTACAATATTCTGAGGCACCATAAAATAATAAACACCCACACAAGTGATAAATGTGCCTATTGCAATCATTAAATATTCTTTTATTAACTCCTTTTTGTCGCTACCCATATAATATCCTCCATAACAAATTTAATTTTAATTATTTATATAAACTTTTCAATTTATATTACTGAATATCAAACATAATTGTTGCAATTTTAAAATATATCATTATTGAACAAGTATCTACTATTGTAGTAATAAGTGGAGCTGCCATTATAGCAGGGTCCATTTTCAGCTTTTTTGCCAGTACAGGCAAGGTACAACCCACCATTTTAGCCACAATTACCGTACATATAATGGAAAATCCTACAACAACAGCCAAAGCTAAATCTTTGTATATAATATAAATTCTAAGGGTATTGGCTAAGGCAAGTACAGCACTTACCAACAGAGAAACTCTGAATTCTTTCCATATTATTTTCCAAAAATCCGAAAAATGCAGTTCGTCCACTGCCAAACCTCTGATTATCAGTGTAGCACTTTGTGAACCGCAGTTTCCTCCGGTATCCATAAGCATTGGTATAAATGAAACAAGCAAAGGTACTACTGCAAAGGCTTTTTCATATTTTGAAATAATCATACCTGTAACAGATGCTGACAGCATTAAAATTAAAAGCCATACTATTCTGTTTTTGGCATGAGTAAATACCGAAGTTTTAAGATATGATTCATCATTGGCAACCATAGCTGCCATTTTCTGCATATCTTCTGTGGTTTCTTCTGTCAATACATCAATAGCATCGTCAAAGGTTACAATTCCCACAATAAGACCTTCACTGTCTAAAACAGGAAGTGCAATAAATCCGTATTTTCTAAACATTTTAGCTGCGTCTTCACGGTCATCGGTGGTATGAGCAAATACAAATTCCTCATGCATAATATCTTTTATCAGTACATCATCATCGCTGGTCAGGAGCTTTTTAGCCGAAACAACCCCTACAAGTTTTCTTCTTTCAATTACATAGCAGGTGTAAATTGTTTCACTTTCAATTCCAACTTTTTTAATTCTAGCCAAAGCCTCAGACACAGTCATATCAGGATATAATTCCACAAACTCTGTAGTCATTATACTGCCTACACTGTCTTCACCGTATTTTAAAATTTTGTTTATTTCGGCTCTGGTTTCAGAATCTATGTTTTCAAGCAATGGCTTTACCACATTGGCAGGCATATCTTCTAAAAAGTCTATCATATCATCAGTATACATAGAGTCTAAAATATGCTGTATTTCCTGATTTGTAAAACTGCTCAATAAATGTTCACGCTGTTCATTTTCCATATAAGAGAATACTTCAGCTGCTTTATCTTTTTCAATCATTCTGAAAACAGGTGCCAAATCTTTCATTTCCAGTTCCGATAAAAGGTTGGCAATATCCACTGCATTGTACTTAGACAGTACATCATGTATGGATTTATATTTTTTTTCGTTGAGTAAACTAAGCAAAATTTCCTTTGTCATGAAATCACCTCGTAAATAAAATTCTGACATAAAATGACAGTATTAACATCACTCACGGGATAATTACTAAACTTTGCAATAAAATATCTTGTCCCAAACAGCTAATCAACTTTTTGGAACATATCTAAAACATATACCATGAGCATATTAACTTTATCATTTTACAATTTGTATTTTGCGAACCTCTACTTCGCCCGCAACTGCTATCCAAAATATGCTCACCTCTCTTATGTATATTGATAAAAAAATAACAAAAAATGCAAAAAGCCGTCCAATAGCGCGTAAAAATACAGTATCCTTACCCACCGACAGTTTTAATTACTTATATTTACATTTATTATTTCTATATATAATGTTGCCATATTTTTATGTTATTGTCAAGTATTTTATTAAAAATATAAAAACATATTTGTTTATTATATTTTCTATTAATTTATTAATTAACATTTAAAATGGGCACAGTCCCAATTAGAAACTGTGCCCAATATAACTTAATTATTTTTATAAATTATTCTTCGTCTTCTCCTGGTTCAATTAAACCATAATTTCCGTCATTACGGCGGTAAATCAAATTTACCTTTCCGGTATCTGCATTATTAAAAATAAAGAATTGATGATCTATCAGATTCATGTTCAAAATAGCATCCTCAGCTGACATTGGTCTTACGGAATACTTTTTGGATTTAACGATTTTGTATTCTTCTTCGGGTTCATCTGCAAAATCATGAAGATCAACAAATGCTTCGGATTTAACCTTTTTATCAAGTTTCTTTTTGTTTTTAACGATTTGTTTCATAAGCACATCACAAACCGCATCAAAAGAAATTGCTCTGTCTTCTGTTGTTCTTTCAGCTCTGTAGGTCATACCTTTGGATTTGATTGTAACTTCGACAATTTCTCGGTCACCTTCATGAGTTACTGTTACGTTAGCAGTAGCCTCCTCTCCGAAAAAGCGATCAAATTTTGCAAGTCTTTTTTCAACTTTTTCTTTAAAGCTGTCCTTTACTATTGTCTTCCTGGCTGTAATGATAACCTTCATAGATTCAGCTCCTTTTGAGATAAATTGCACTTAATGTGCGAAAAATCAGAAAAACTTGTTTGTTTTGTCTAATCTTTAACTGTATTATAACACATTTTGTGTAAATTAACAATGGTTAAATAAAATAAAAATGAATGGTCTTTTTTGTTAGTTATTTTCTTATTTAATAATTTTATAAAAACTCCTAACAGAATAATCCATTTATTTTCATTTTTTACATATTTATAAATTAAATTATTTACAAAAAGACTGCCAACCTTATTGATTGACAGTCTATTAAACAGGTTATATTAGCTAATTTGAATTTTAGCGGCATTTTCAGGCATAAAGTCTGTACGAATGTCATAGATGTTGTGAGTTGTGCTGTCTCTGAGTTCTCTGCCTTCCAATGCGTATGTACGAATGAAACGCTTGCCGTCAACACTGCACCAGTGTTCAACATCCCATGTGAGATATCCGTCGCTGTCGGTTACTTTTTCTTTGAGAATAAGGTCAACCTGTCTGTTTTCATTCTTCATAAGGCTAAGCAAGTCCTGTTCAGAAACTTCAAGTTCAACTTTTTTTACTGTATCATATGCTTTCATTGGTATTACCTCCTATTTATGTGGTTAATATTATTTTATCACAAAATTTAAAAAAACAAAAGAGTATTTTAAAA
>JAHHUA010000142.1 GCA_020024235.1 Oscillospiraceae bacterium | reverse complement strand
ATGTTTTTCTATATTATAAAACAACTAATATTATTTGTCAATATATATATAAAATTTTTTTTATATTTATTTTGCAGAATTTTTGTATAAAAACCCCACATAGATAATCCTAAATAAAATTATCTATGTGGGGTTATGTATTAATTATTGGCAAATTGCAAAAAATAAAATTCACAGCCAATTTACTGAGCAAAATAATTTTTAATATTTGACAATACTTTTTCGTTAAGTCTGTTTATACATTGTATTGTACCACCTGAACATCTGCCGGTGGATCTGACATTTTTTAATTTAAGCAGTTCTTCACTGCCTATTGCAGCATCGGAATCACCAAAAAAGTAGTGTTCATCACTTTCAATGAGCCAGTTTTTAAGTGCATTAATATCATGAGCCGGAGCTATTGATGTATTAAAAATCACTTTTTTACCTTTCATAAGATTAAATTCTCTCTCTTTTAAAAGAATAATGTTTTTGGTAAGACAGCAGAAAATAAAGTCATTACTGGTAATTAAATCATCAAATTCCATGAATTTGCAGCCTTTTTCTTCCATATCAGATTTGTGTGTTCTGGAGTTATATGAAATATCAGCACCAAAGTATTTAAGTGCATTGGCAATAATTTTTCCTGTAGTTCCCATACCTAAAATACCCACTTTAGCATTGGTAATTTCCACAGCACTGCCGTTTTTATTCCATTTAATGTCGCCAAAACCGTGAAGTACATCAATCATTTGATGAACTGCATATTCTGCAACACCATTGTCGCCATAATCTCTTATACCGGTAACTTTAATTCCATGAGTTTCACTGTATTTGATGTCAACACTGGCACTTTCCGGAGAATAAAGGCTACAGCACATACCTATATATTTCAGATTAGGGCATTTTTCCAAAATATCTTTGGTAATCTGTGAGGTGTAGCTGACTAACATAGCATCAGCATCACCTATTCTGTTTATAATTTCTTCATTGGATTTAGGTACATCATTATATATGATAACATCTTCTGCATAATTGCTTTTAATTATTTCAAAGCTTTCATCATAAAGATTAACAGGTTCAATGGCAACTAATTTTTTAAATTTATCCATGGTAAAAATCTCCTCTAAAATTTTAAAATAATTCCTGCAATAGCAGAAATAACGATAAAACAAATAGGGTGAAGTTTAAACTTTTTCATAGCAAAAAAAAGAATAATTCCTAAAATTAAAGCTTTTAAATTAATAATATCAATAAAATTCCCGGTGTCAATAAATTTTTCCAATGTTATAACAGCTTTAGTAAAAACACTGTAACCTGCCGCCGCAATTAAAGCGGTAGAAGCAGGACGCAAACCGTAAAATACATTTTTTATATTACGGTTGTCTTTAAATTTAGTTAAAATTTTTGAAATTATAATTATAATAATAAGGGAGGGAAGAACAAGTCCCAACGTAGCTACAATGGAGCCTAAAATACCGGCGGTGGTATATCCGGCATATGTAGCCATATTAACTCCGATAGGTCCCGGTGTGGATTCGGATATTGCTATCATATTTGCTATATCAGTTTCGGTAAACCAGCCGGTTTTAACTGCCATTTGATTTAAAAAGGGCAGGGTAGCCAAACCACCTCCTATAGCAAAAAGACCTGTTTTAAAAAATTCATAAAATAATTTTAAGTATATCATTTATGTAACCTCTTAATAAAATTAATTAGCTTGGTGTGATTTTTTTTCACCTATTATCATTCCGCATATTCCTGCCAAAATTATAAATACAGCAGGAGTAATTTCAAAAAATATGTTTGAAATAAATACTGCCAGAAAAATTCCTCCTGTGTATTTGTCAATTACTGATTTTTCAAAAAGTTTTACTACAGCATTTAAAATAAGCACACATACACAAATTCTTATTCCCGAAAAAGCTTGCTGAACCCAGATTATATGTGCAAAATTTTGAATAAATGCCGCAATAATGCTGATGATAACCACTGAAGGGGCAACCACTGCCAAAGTGGCAATAATACCTCCCAAAATCCCCTTAAATTTATATCCTATAAATGTAGCTGTGTTTATGGCAATAATTCCCGGTGTACATTGTCCAATAGCATAATAATCTGTCAGTTCCTCGTCAGTTGCCCATCCACGCTTTTCCACAATTTCTTTTTGCAATATTGGAAGCATAGCATAGCCTCCTCCAAATGTAAATCCGCCTATTTTAGCAAAAATAAAAAATAATTCCAGTAATTCTTTCATATTTATCTCCTCATTTATTTCTAAAAATAATTATAATACAAATTTATAACTATTATTAATACATTATTACATTAATTCTTATTTTACATAATTTAATACAAAAAAACAAGTCTTACAGAAAAAATTAGTTAGTAAATCACTGTGGTCAGTGGCGTATTTAATTTTTATAAAAAAATTTTATACCCTGCACAACTTAAACTGTACAATCCTACGAGAGTATAATTTAAAGTATGCAGGGTATAAATCATAATTTTTTAAGCTGATTTATTTAATTTGCTAAACCAATAAATTCATTCATATTTTTCCGGTAACATCTTTGCAAATAGCTGTTGATGTGATATTTCCTGTACGGTCAGTGTATAGGATAACTGCTGTTTTGCCATGGTTACAAATCCAAAGGTATCCGTATTCCTTGGGAAATTCTTTGTTTTTTCTGATTCACAATTTTCATTGCTTTTTCCCCATGAATTGATAACTTTGTCAATATTGTTTCCAATCAGGATATTTGACACATCTTCACTGTTTTTACCTTCAAAATAAGACAAATCCGGGATTTTATTTCCATATGCTGACAGAGAAAACATAAAAAATACTAAACTAAGTATAACTTTAAAATATTTTTTATGGATAATTCCTCCATATTAATTTACCAATTAACAGATAAATAATATTTTCAGAAATTTTCTGCTAAATCTGTTAATGAAGTTATTTTACTATTTGTGGTCTACTTCATACATATGCTGGAGCATACGGAGAATTTGAACACTGTAGCCGTATTCGTTATCATACCAAGCTATAAGCTTAACAAAATGATCATTAAGCATTATACTTGCTTTTGCATCAAAGATAGAAGTTGTAGGTTCAGAAGCAAAGTCGGAAGAAACAACCATTTCTTCTGTGTAACCCATAACACCTTTCATAGAAGTTTCGGAAGCTTCCTTAATCTTAGCACAAAGTTCTTCATATGTAGTGGGGTTTTGCAGTGTAACAGTAAGGTCAACTACAGAAACATCCAATGTAGGAACACGGAGGGACATACCTGTAAGTTTGCCCTTAAGTTCCGGAATAACCAAAGCACAGGCTTTTGCAGCACCTGTGGAAGAAGGAATGATGTTGCCTGATGCAGCTCTTCCGGCTCTCCAATCTTTTTTGGAGGAACCGTCAACTGTTTTTTGAGTAGCAGTGATGGAGTGAACAGTTGTCATAAGGCCTTCCACAATACCAAAGTTGTCATTTATAACCTTTGTCAAAGGTGCCAAACAGTTAGTTGTACAGGAAGCATTTGAAACAACCTTCATATCACTTGTGTATTTATCCTGGTTAACGCCATATACAAAAGTGGGAGTTTCCTTATCCTTAGCAGGAGCAGACAAGATAACTTTTTTAACTGTATCCTTGATATGAACAGAAGCTTTTTCAGTAGTGTTGAATTTACCTGTAGATTCAACAACATATTCAGCACCACATTCACCCCATGGAATATCCTTTGGGTCATCACAGGCAAAAACTTTGATTTCCTTGCCATTAATAACAAGTTTTCCGTCAACATTTTCAACAGTGCCGTTAAATTTGCCGTGAACAGTATCATATTTGAGCATATAAACCATGTAGTCAATATCTGCGTTGTGATAGTTAATACCAACTACATCAAAAAGCTCAGGTTGTTCCATAGCGGCTTTGATAACAAGTTTTCCGATGCGTCCATAACCATTAATGCCTATTTTAATTGCCATAATAAATACCTCCTAAAATTTTATAGTACAATTATACCAAAGATTTAATTAATATACAATACTTTTCTATAAAATTTATTAAATATCTAAAAT
>JAHHUA010000141.1 GCA_020024235.1 Oscillospiraceae bacterium | reverse complement strand
AACCCAATATTTATCCCATAGGAAATAAATACCTAAACAATGCCGATGAAGATTTAAAAATATATTATTTTAAAATGCTGGCGTTGCTTTTACAGCAAAATTCCGAAATTTCCGAAAATCAAAAACAACTATACAAAAGATTGGCTGTAGGTGTAAAAAATAATGTAAAAATACTGGATTTTATAGAAATGCAGTGGGATTTTAAAATAGAAGAATTTGTTAATTTTATAAAACAGTGTAAAACTTCCGATTTAAAATACAGATTTATATTTGATGGACTTATATTAGTTTGCATGGAAGAAAAAGTCCATGACCAAATAAAACTTTTGGCATATTTCTGTGATGAACTGGGTATAAAAAAAGAAGAACTTTCCTATCTTGCAGAAAATGCTGCTGCAATTTTAGAAATGAGCAAAGCTAAATTTGCCGATGCGGAAATAAATAAATCCCCTTTGGCAGTAAATTTAACTAATGATATATTTGCTGAATATATGGAATTTGCCATGAAAAGTTTTTTGTTTGAAGGGGAAAAAATCACATTATATTGTCCTGTTTCCGATTCGGAAACTACAATCCGTGATTTATCCAAGGCACAAAGCAGTTTAACACCCTGTGTTAAAATAGTGGGAATAAAAATTAATTTAGATGAATTTGGACTGGGATTTATAAACCGTGAAAAAGTTATACTGGAAAACTGCGTATTTACAGGGGGATTAAATAATTCCATAACCTTTGAAAACTGCGAAAAAGTTGTCATAGAAAACTGTAAATTTGAAAATTTCAGTACCTATGCCATAAAATATAAAAATGTAAAAAGCCTTGAAATTTCTCATACTCAGTTTTTAAACTGTATCAGAAAATACCATTCTTCCGATGCTCACTGGACCAGTGAGGGACAGGTTATTTTATGTATGGATGAGAAAATCTCCGATGGAGTGATTTTGGATAACTGTGTATTTGATGACTGCGGAGGACAAAACGCATATGAACGAACCAAATCTGCATTTATCTGTAACAGCAGAGTAAAAGCTGATAAATGTAGCTTTATAAGATGCTGGAATTACCGCAACTGTGATAAAGCTGCCCGAGAAAAAGACCCGGAAGACCGTCGACGCACTATGTTTTTATCAGGTTCATTATCTGTAAACTGTATTTTTGATGACTGTGCTCTTTTTTGTTAGATAATAAAAGATAAAATAAAAATACCGCCTGTTATTACTGAGCCTATTAAGGTACAATAACAGGTGGTATTTTTTTAGCTATACATCAATATTTTTTGCAATGACTACAAATCTGCCGTTTTCGGAATGATAACTGCAGGTTACCAGTGTAAGAAACTGCTCATTTCCAGTTAATTCACAGGTTTTGCCGTAAATACTTAATTCTCGGCATTTGTCAGTAAATTCTTTTCTTTTTGTTCCGCTTAAATCCTGATATTTATAAAACATAAAGTGATTATTATCGGAAACATCTATATAAAATGCCCATATAATTTCATAATTTCCCTGGGTAAATATTGTATCAAATTGCACTTTGCTGTGTTCATTACGATATTTTTCATCTTTATATTTTAATAAGTCAGAAAACATAGAGCCATTTTTCATATTATGACCATAAATAATTATGTTATCACTTATAGGGTTAATATGGCAGCCTTTTCCTATAAAAGGAGTTCCGCTTAATGTACTGCTTTTATCAAAAGCTCTTCTTAAATAAAATTGGGGATTATCAGGTGTAAACATAACAGGATAATTGATGGAAGTATCATCAATTTTAATCCACCCTGCCAAATCAGAGTTTTGCTCATATAAAGACCTGAATTTTTCCAGTATGTTTGATGGCTCCTGTAAAAATTGTTCTGTAGGTATTTCCGGAAATAAAGTTTCAATTTTAATGTCAGTTATTTTTTCATTTTGGGAATTATTGACTTGTTTTCTAAGTGATGAAAACATTTTATTTTCGGAATAACCTTTGCAGAAATAAATAACTAAACCACATAGTGATGTCATAAAAATAACCACCAAAACAGTAAGCAGAAGACACCTTAATTTCTTCGTAAATTTCATTATTTGCATAAGTTTTTCCATCTAAGCACGGCAATTATGCTAAGACCGGAAGCAAGCATTAAAATAATATACAGTAAAGGCTCACTGTTATCACCTGTTTGTGGTATTTCATCTAATTTATTATTTATATCTTCTTCTACCACAGTGTTATCAGTATCAGAAGTTATTTTTTCTGAATGGTTTTCGGAGGATTTATCAACAATATTAGAATCTTCTTCTGTTTCTGTAACAGAGTTTTCAGAAATGGAGCCGCTTTCTCCAGGCATTGTGTCCTCAATAATATCAACAATGTTTGAATCTTCTTCGGTTTCAATAACAGAGCCGTCGGGAATAGAGCCGCTTTCTCCAGGCATTGTGTCTTCTATAATATCAACGATGTTTGAATCTTCTTCGGTTTCAATAACAGAACCGTCGGGAATAGAGCCGCTTTCTCCCGAATCCGGATTTGTGTCCTCAATAATATCAACGATGTTTGAATCTTCTTCGGTTTCAATAACAGAGCCGTCGGGAATAGAGCCGCTTTCTCCAGGCATTGTGTCTTCTATAATATCAACGATGTTTGAATCTTCTTCGGTTTCAATAACAGAATCGTCAGGAATAGAGCCGCTTTCTCCCGAATCCGGATCTGTGTCTTCTGTAATAGTAATATCAAATTGCCCTGATTGAGATACTGTTCCGTTATCAAGTGAAATATAAAAATCAGTTGATAATAGTGTTTGGGTAGGTTCTACTCTGATAAGATTTTGAATTGGTTTATTTATAATAATGCTGTATCCGCCTTTTGTAAATTCATAAAAGTAAAACTTTACCATGTTAAAAGTATAGCTTATGTTAATATTTAGATTTTCTTCAGGTTTTGTATCAGAGCGAAGATAAAAAGATGTTCCTATTTTAATCTCTTCATCGGTAATATCCCTATCATCTTCATGATTATATACCCTGATGTCCAATGGAAGATTTTTAAAATAAAGATATCCTTTATCACCGAATGTTTTAATTTGTTCTGTTCGCCAGCAGTTTTCATCGGGGTAGTATTGCATTTTTAAATCACCCTCCAAACTGCAGTACCCTTGATGAAAATAGTTACCTTCTTCAAAGTGTTCAATACAGTCAGCATATATTTTATTGTAATAATTTGCCATAGAAGCTGATATAGTTTCTGATGGGTTATATGGTTGGCAGGAGTTATTTGTTATGTCCCAAACCATTTGCTGAGTCATATATCTGGCCTCATCTTCGGAAATTCCGTAATTTTCATAGTGGCCAAAAGCATCGTTTGGAAATCCCGCATATAAAGCCATGGCAATTTTCTGTTTTGTTTTTTCTCCATAAGCATTTGTAATGTCATCATGGGAATCTAAGTAATTATCTATTCTGGTATACCAACATCTGTTGTCTTTTCCTTCATAGGGCATCGGATTTTCTTTTGTAGGATAGGAATATTTTACATCATAACAATATACAATTTTATCCCTTCCATCATCTTCCTGGCCATCTTTTATTCTGATACCTGCCTTTTCTTGTCCGTTTACATCTATAAACTCATAATAACCCTGATACAGAGTTTCATCAGCATATGAATATATAGGTAACATACACAAAGTCAGCAAAATCACCAGGCATACACGTACTAATTTTTTCATAAATTTTTGTCCTCCTTTTTTAAATATACATATTGCATAAAAAATAATTGAAAAATATATCTAAAATATATTTTTAATATTTATTTATGTAAAATTTTAGCAGATAAAGACGCTATTAATACTATGTTACAAATAATTTTGTAACATTTCGATAGTAAAAAATTTTCTCATATTATGTAGATAATTGTAAGTGTTTACAGTATATGTGATGTATAAATTTAATAAAATTTAATTAAAGATAAGAATGTGAAGTGGCTCCAAAAAGTTAGAAAATATTTTAAAATCAAAATTCTTTTCTTATTTAGCTGTTTATTTTAAGAAAATTTTCTCTGAGATAATACTCAACGGCATTTTGAATTGTCTTTATATCATAGGAATTTATATCAGTTGAAATAGGTATGATAATGTTTTTCTTAGAAATATCAAGCTGATTTATGTAATTTTTAAGTCGG
>JAHHUA010000140.1 GCA_020024235.1 Oscillospiraceae bacterium | reverse complement strand
ATCCATTTCGCTTTATTACTCATATTTTTTCCTTTCTACTATGATATTTATATTTTTTAATTAATATTATAATTTTGTTATATATATTATACTTTATATTTATATATAAGTAAACGGACTGTACAATGGTAATTTATTGTATCTTCAATTGTCTTTTTTCTTCTTCTCTTGAAATTTTACCACTTAATTTTGTTACTGAAAATACAATTGTCATATCTAATACAGCTACTATAAAAAGAATAATTACAATCATTTATATTCTCCTTTAATCAATTCTTTTACCAACAAGTACAAGTTTTCCAGCATATTGTGAGTAATCACAAGTAACAAGAAAAATATACTGTCCTTCACCTCTAAATGCGTCATCTTGGTACAAATAAGAACGTTCTTTAAGTATTTCTAACATTTCTTTTGTTTCACTTTCATTAAGGTGTTTTGCCCACTGTTGTATATTCATATAATTTGTATTGGTTTTTGAACCTGAAACAAGAGCTGCAGAGAACAATTTATAATAATTTTCGCCATTTTCATCTTCCCAACATACAATGTTATTTTCTTTGAAAAAGTCTATATCTTTATATTTTTTCAAACTTCCAAACATAGTATCGTCTTTCATCATGTGACCATAGATAATTATATTTCCGTCTTTTTCATCAATATTAACCATTTCATCAAGAAAAAATGTACCAGCAATGCTTTTTTCTTTATAGAAATTTTTACGAAGATACTCATTATTATCTTTTCCTTGCACAACTGCACCGTCAACAGAAGTTCCTGGAACAGTTAGCCAACCTACAAAGTCCTCATTAATGGAGAGAAATTCTTCTCTCCATTTATTATGAGTATCAATTTTCAATTCTTGTAATTGATTGTTTGTTTTTACTGTTTTTAAAGTTGTACATATCTTTTCTATGGTTATGTAACTTGAGATAAAAAAGATGAAAAGCATAAAATAACTTGTTATTTTTATAAACTTACGCATTCGCATTGTATCTTTTTCTACCTCTTGCTATAAAGCTTAAAGCAAGATATGAACTGCCACTCAAAATGGATATAATCATTGGAAGTTCAACTTCCATTTCATTATCACCCATATTTGGATAATCATTCGCAACAACATCAGGAGGAATATACATATAAATATCTGTACCCATATCAGGCTTTGTATTTTTTGCAACATCAACTTCTTCAGATACTGTTGCATTATTAGGTGATGGTATCTCAACTGGAAGTTCTTTTGCACAAGCTGAAACAGATATAATACTTAAAGAAATTATCACTGTTAAAATTGAAATTAAAGTTTTCTTTTTCAATATTATTCCTCCTAACTGAGTATTGATAGTTGAATTTTTGTTACAACTTTACCAATTGCTTTGTCTGTTTCTACATCATAAGCTGTAAAAGTTGCAACTGCATCATAATCTCCTTTTTCAAGAGTTTTATTTAAAACATCTTTTTGAATATGTGAATTAACAGGCATCAATCCTGAATGATAAAGTGTTTCTTCTTTACCGTTTTTACCTGTATTTGCAGTGATAACACATCTTAAGTTATATTTGTTATTAGGGTGATTTTCAATCTGTAAATTACCTTTATCTGTCCCTTTAATAAATATTGGATTTGCGTTTATTGACACTCTCAAAGAGCCATCTTCGATGGCTTCATTGAGAGCATTTTTTATTTCTTCATCTGTTTTATTTTCAAGTTGACCAATTTGTGCTTTAATTTTATTTTCAACACCGATAAGTCCGTTATTTCCAAAAGCCATAAGACTTCCAAACAAAATAATTATAAAAACAACTGCTGTTACTATTGAATAAGATAGGATTTTTTTATTTTTAAATTTATTCATTATCAATTTCCTTTAATTAGTTTGCGTTGTTTGTAATAAGTCTACTTTGATTATCTTTGGCATTAAAAATAGGAGTTACAGTATAAATAACTCTAACAACTGATGTGCAACCAGCTGGGTTGATATTTGCTCCAGCCATTCTTGCATTTGTAATAAGTGGAAGTTCAGTTGCGTTTTCTTCGTTAACTGTACCATCATTTTCTACATTTGGAGCATTTAATAACCAACCCTTTGATGTTATATCAACTGGAGCTGAGCATTTTGAAAGGTCAATTGCTGAATTATCTGTTGCTGCTTTTGGTGCAAGTGTCATAACAAGTTCACCTTTAGAAAGGTTTTTGATATCTGTGGATTTATCAACCATTCTCCAAGTTGCTGGTTCTGCTTGAAGTTCTGTGATTTTAATTGGCATACCTTCAGCTTGTCCACCTTCAAGAGAATCTCCAACTGCTGGAGATTTACCAAAGTTTAAATTTCCAAAAGTAAAGTCATTAGTTAATGGATGTTTATCGTCTATTGTATCAACTGATTGTCTATATGTAACATCATCGAGAATGCCACCAACTTTAAAATCCCATTTATCATCAATGTAAATAACATAACATTGACCAGACGCATTTAATTTTTCATTTTCTATATTTCCGTTATAAACCCAGTCTGCACCAAGAGCTTGAACTACTTTTTCTTCAGGTTTTGAGTACCACCAAATATATTCACCTGTTTTTTTGTTGTAAGCAATAGCTGCAATAATATCATCTGAGTGATTGTTATCTAATATTTGACTGTATTTTGTAAGTTTTACAATTTCTGTAATAGTTGCATTTGAACTATTATTTATAGTTGAATAATTTTTGAGTTTATATGCATCACTTTCAGGTGTTACAACATTACCAGTGCCTCTATATCCGTACATACAAACATACATTGGAACAGTTGCGTTTAATTGATATGAAGTTTTTGTTCTTACAGTAATATCGTAAGATACTCTTTCATCATCAGTTGAACCATTGACTGTATCATCTTTTGATGGACCGTCAGGGTCAACTCCATTTTGGATATTTAGATAAAAATCAGTACCCATTGTTGGGTCAGCATTTGTAGCTGTATCAACTTCTGTTGACACACTTGCTCCATCTTTTGTCCCATGACGATATTCATAAACACCTTGTGGATTTTTAAAACAATCTGTTAAAGGTACAAAAACAACCTCATTTGTTTTTACAATATATGCACCATAAGAAATATTTTGTTCATTGTATGGACTTCCATCTATGTATGCTGACGGAATTGCTTTCCAGCCTGTTTCATCGTCCCTATCAGCATATATAACTGTATTTGTTCTTGTATCAATTTTATAAAATGATTTTGTTCCAATAGGTGTAACAGTTTTAAATGGTATCATTTTATTATCGTGAGATTGCATTGCAATACCAGTTACAGCAGTGCTTTCGCTTTCAGCTGCAAAAGTTGGTACAGCAAAACAAGATGTTGCGATTAAAAAAGATAAAGTATATGTCATAATTTTTGCTGATGATTTTTTCATATTCATATTTTGAATTTCTCCTTTGATTAAGTTTATTTATTAGTAATTTTATGTTCATCAATTGTGAAAGTCACATTAGCTATATAACTTTCTTGTCTTTCATTTACATTGCCTCCTGCAATATAAGCTTGAATTGGAATAACCATTTTATTTCCTGATTTATTATCTGAACTATCTTTTGATATTATCCACTTATCAGGATTTAATGGTTTGTTATTTCCGACAACAAGTTGTGTATCATTCATTCTCATTGTCATTTCACCACGAAGTAGGTCAATAGGTTTTTTATCAACAATACTCCAACCGTCATTTGAAACGGTAATATCAGTTACTTTAATATCACCTATTGAATAGTTTGTAATACCATAGTTTTCAGGTTCAATAACTTCACCATCTCCAGCATATCCATACATACAAACTTGTAAAGGAACTGTAGCTTCAAGTTGAAAACGAAGTTTAGGGTGAACTTTTAATAAATTATTGTTAAATTTAATTTTATAATTTTTAACTTTTTTACCCATTACATTTTCAACTTCAACAACATCAAGTATATTTCCTTGATTTTTATCCTGGTTAATTGACAGTTGGTAACCACTTATTCTTAAATGGTCTGTACCCATTTCAAAGCCATGATAATCTTTACACCATTCACAAGGATATGTATTGTCATCATTTGAAAGGTCTGCATAAATAACAGGAGCATTCTGATACCATTTTGTTGAATAAGAAATATTTGAACCATTTTCAAATACAGAGTTTTTTTCATCTGTTCCATATTCTTTTAT
>JAHHUA010000014.1 GCA_020024235.1 Oscillospiraceae bacterium | reverse complement strand
ATTAAATACCCCTTTTCCTCTATTGTTATTAACACATCATTGATAAAGTTTTTATCAATGCTTATCCCATTTCCGAATAATGCGAAATTGTATTTTTCCTCTGTTTCCTCAATAAGCACAGCAGGTGTTTTAGAAAAAACCTCATATTTGTTTTTAGATATATCAATCATAAAAAATCCCACTGCAAACAGTATAACAAGGAGCTGAAAACAAAAACCCTTTATAAACAGATAAACCTTCTTTTTTATAATTTATTCCTCCCTGTAACTTTTAAGTAAATCTCCCAATACTTCCCCTACTGCCTTGGCAGTAATTTTTGCCTCTTCCACAGTGTTGGCATTAGTGCCAAACTCCAATATCAGCAATCCCTGTAATAAATCCATGTTATATCTTGCATTGCAAAGGTAAAGAGGGCGTGTTAAACCTTTATATCTCTTTTCCAGAGCAGTAGTTATATCCATACCAAAACGAAAATTTTCCTCCCAATGAGGCAGGACCTGATGGGTTTCATCACAGGCACAGACCACCATAACCTGAGAGGCTTTTTGTCCGTTTATTTCAGCTTTTGATTTAACAATTTCATGATTTTCCCTTTCAATTCCATCTCTGTGTATATCCAGTGCCACTTTTATGGTGGGATATTCTTTCAAATATTTTTTTACTGTTTCAGCACTTCTGTTGTAACTGCCGTTATAAGAGGGATAATCATGATGAGTATAATCATGTATAACTCCTATTCCTTTGGCTTTTAATGCTTTTTCCAGTTCATCACCCACAGCTGTCATATTCTTATTGTTATCTGTAGAACGCCAATTACCTCTTATATCATAATATTTGCTGTCATATTCTTCAAAGCTTTCTGTGGCATGGGTATGAAAGATAAGCACCTGAGGAGCTGTTGTATTTTCAAATTTTATGGATGGTTTCTTTTCAAGTATTTCCAAAATTTCTTCCGCTGCCAAATCCGTGTAATTGCGAATATATACTCCGTCTTTTTTTACAAAGCACTGATTTTCAGCTCCACCGAAATGCTGTTCCAAAATTGTACCTCTGTATTTAGGTTCTATCATAGGAGGAGTTTTTTTAGGAGGAATTATTTTTGTTTCAGGCTGTAAAGAAATTATATTTTCATTTGGATATGGTTTTGATGAAGAAATTTCAGGCAATTTCTGTGGAATTTTTGAAGAATTAACTATTGGTTTTTCATTTTTTTCCAAGATGTTTTTCTCTGTTTCATAGTCATCATCATGCCTTATATAATTTTCCCAGTAATAATCCGCAGTCTTTTTAGGTTTTTCCAAAAGCAATGATGCAAATATTATTTTCTCCGAAAATTCGGATTTTATACCTGACACAGCATTAATAAGCGGTGTTTTAAACAGAAAAAAAACTCCTGCTACACCTAAAACCACCAAAAAATTTATAAAACTTCCTTTTTTTCTCTTATGTCCTATATTATTCACAAAAAATCCCCCGTAAATATAATATTAGTATCTTACTAATATTAATATTCACGGGGAATGGTTTATATTATTGTTTTTTATTTAAAGCTTAGGTTTTTCAAAGTTTTTGTTTTCAGTAACATTTACTTCTTCAATCTTTTCGCCATCTCTCATAAGTCTTGCCATTACTACAAAACGCTGTTTATCAGTTGAACCATAAGCTCTGGTACAAGTAGACAATGTGATAATCTTATCTTTTTCATTTACATCTACATCAAAGTTGTGAAGACTCTTTTTCTTAGCTGTTTCGATGATTTTCTTAAAAGCTTCATCTTTAGGGTCGGATTCAATATAGTTAAAGTTTGTTTCTGTATAGAATGTTGCAAAAACTTTCCATGTCATATTAGCTTCTTCTGTGGAGAAGTGAATGTAAGGTGTTTTCTTTGCAAAATCCAAATGATGATATGATGCAAGTTGTTCAAACATAACATCACCCGGATCAGTTATTCTTGGATTTGCAGAAATATTTTTCCAGTTATGTCCATAAAGCACAGTGTTTTTGGACATGGTTTTTTTATCTCCGAATTTTGTCCAGCCATCAGCATAGATAACACCGTTTTTATTTTTATTTCCAAAGTAGTCCAAATCTAAATATGTTTTGTTGCTCTTTTCCTCAAATACTACAGGCCAGTTAATATTTGTTCCGGGAACTCTTAGCCAACCTGAAACATCTTCATTAATTTCCTTCCATGCGGGAATACTGTTGGAACCTGTTCCACCTACGGATTTAGGGTCAAATCCTGCTGCATCTGCTTTTAAAGCAGCTGATGGAATCATAGCGGCTGTTACTATAAGTGCCAAAGCGGTTGTAATAATTTTATTTCTTTTCACTGCAAATTACCTCTTTCTCGGATTTTCTCCGTTAATTATATCAAAATTATTTGAACTATAAATATCTAAATAGTTACAAAATAGTTACAAAACATTATCTTCTTCTTTTGTTTCTGTTTATAATAACAGTTAAAACAGCATAAGAAATAATAGATGTAATCACAAAAACAACAACAAACTTAAACCAATATGTTTTTGACAATTTCATAAACTTGTCCAAATAAACTTTTATTTTACTTTCTTCCACATTTTCCGCAGATACTATTTCCACCTGTCCTATATTGTCCCCTGCCAAAATAAAGCTGGCATATCCTATATGGTCCCCTTTTTTTACAGGGCAGTTTACCATTTTAGGAACTTCTATTTCCATAATAACACTGGAAACATCTATCTCATCTGGAATAAGAGCTGACATACTTTCCATGCTCATAAGTTTTAAATGGTCTTTTTTATCACTTGCCAAACGCAGTCCTGTTTCTCCCACCACTTCTCCTTTCTCAATTATTGTTTTTACCTTAAAGTTGTTAAAAACCCAGTCATATATGCGTTTGGATTCATAAAAACTGGATATTTCATCTTCCATTTCCATAGGTGCACCCATTACTACCAAAAAATAATTATAACCGTCTTTTGATGCCATAGATATTACATTTCGTCCGCCTTCCTCAGTAGTACCTGTTTTTACACCGCTTATGTAGGGTGAGTAATACTTTGAACTTTTGGTTATAAGCTTATTGGTAGTATTCCAATAAAGATGATCATGTTTATTGGTAGGGCCTCCGTCATATGATACGGTATTTACAATCTCCACAAATTTAGGATTTTCCATAGCATATTTTGCTATCAAATACATATCATAGGGTGTTGTATAATGATCCGGTTCATGAATTCCGTGAGGATTTTTAAAATTGGTATTTACAGCCCCCAATTCCTTAGCTTTTTTATTCATAAGTTCAACAAAATAATCCACTGAACCATCTCCGATATAATCTGCCACCATCATTGCAGCTTCGTTTCCGGAAGGAAGCATCATACCGTAAAGCAGTTTATCCAAATTAATTTTCTCACCTTTTAATAAACCTGCCAATGATATGCCACCCAAAGACTTATTTATAATATACATTTCGTCTTGTATATAGCCTTTCATTGTTATTTCAACATTTTCAGGGTGGTCTTCCATTTCCAATGCCAAAATAGCTGTCATAATTTTTGTAAGAGATGCAGGATACATCTTATTAGTGGAATTTTTTTCGTAAATTATTTCATTTTCATCTAAATTCATTAAAAAAACACCTTCAGCCGTGGTTTCAAAAGGCGGATAATATTTTGATTGTGCAAATGCAGGAACTATAGATGTTATAATTATAATAATAGCTGAAATTACAGCTAAAATTTTCATTTTCAAATTTATTCCTCCCTAAATTTTCAAAAATGTATAATTTGTTAAAAAAAGATTTTGCTTTGTTTACAAATTTATAGTATTATTAACCTGTCGGATTTTATTATATCAAATGTTTATTAAAATTTAAAGTGTTTTATTATATATGCGGAGGTTATTTTCATGGTTTATATAACCGGTGATTTTCATGGTGACTACAAAAGATTTAACGACAGAAATATTAAAAAACTCAAAAAAGACGATTATCTAATTATTTGCGGAGATTTTGGTTTTATATGGAATGATACAAAAAAAGAAAACAGTATATTAAAAAGCATCGGGAAAAAAAAGTTTACAACTTTGTTTATTGAAGGCACTCATGACAATATTGATAAAATAAATTCCTACCCTATGTGTGTATTTGCAGGGGCAAATGCCCATCATATCACAGGCAATCTCTACCATCTTATGCGAGGAGAAATTTATAATTTGGAAGATAAAAAATATTTTACATTCGGTGGTGGAGAAAGCGAAGATGCAGACTGTCGTGTTGAAGGTGAAAGTTGGTGGAGCAGCGAAATTCCTTCAGAGGAAGATATAGCTAATGCCATTAAAAATTTAGAAGAAAACAACTATTGTGTTGACTATATCGTAACACATCAGGCTCCATCTAAAATAGAATTTACCCTAAACGGAGATAAATTTCCCGATAACTGTGTAGGAGCTTTTTTAGATACAATTTTGGACAAAACCAAATTTAAGCGTTGGTATTTCGGCTCATATCATACTGATCGCTTTATTCCAAAAAGTTATATATCTCTTTACACAAAAGTATATTCTGAAAATGAAAAAAATAAGGGAGAGTGACGAAATGTTAAATCCACAAAATCAGAAAAAAATTTTTGGAACAACTTTGAAAAAACTCCGTGAAAAAACAGGTATGAATCAAGAAGAATTCGGAAAATGTTTGGGTAAAAAAACCACAACTGTATCCTCATGGGAAAACGGTCAAAGTTATCCCACTGTTCCCGTTTATCATCAAATATGCCATCTGTGTAACTGCAACCCCGATGCTTTTTCATCAATTTTTATTCCATGC
The DNA here is from genome assembly GCA_020024235.1 of Oscillospiraceae bacterium. Taxonomy (GTDB): domain Bacteria; phylum Bacillota; class Clostridia; order Oscillospirales; family Ruminococcaceae; genus JAHHUA01. The sequence continues at coordinate 15,576 of JAHHUA010000014.1, read as the reverse complement.
AATGAGGATATGCCGGATAATGAATTGGTACTTCAATCAAATAAAGGAGAGTACAGCTACGATTTAGGTAAATTTACCAATAAAATTGAAAGTACACAAAAAGATGAGGAAATAGTCCTTGCAAAATATCGTCTGCTTTCAGATTCACAAAAAGGATATGTCAAAGCCCTGCTAAATTCCATGATGACATCAAATGATGACAAAGAAAATAAATAAAAAGCCTGTTAAACAGGCTTTTGAGTAAATTTAAGCGGAGATTTCAAACCAAAATCTCCCTTTAATTTTAGAAATTAAGTTCTCCATATCTATCAATCGTATCTCTATTTTTCAAAAAGAAAATATAAAGAGCGGACAATAGCTCTTTTGGCACCAAAGTTGCCAAAACCTTTATATTAAAGGTGCTTCTGCTTTCTAGGCTTTTTTTGAGCATTCCATAAATAAATGCAATTATCTCTCTTACTTCATAATCACCTATTTTTTCTGCCAAAGAACTTAAATTTTTAGGTTCTTTTATTTTTTCTTCAAAGGTTTTATAATTTATTTCAATTTTTGTGCTATATACTTTTAGTATTTCAGTATTAAATTCTTCCACTGTGTATATTTTTACAGGTGAAATATTAAGATTTTGTGCAGTGATTTCAGCCATTCTAAGCAGATATTCTTTTGTGCATATTTTTGATTTTGGATTAAAATTCATAGCCTTAATAAGCTTTGAAGTAACAGTTTTATCTACAATTTTGTCCCGTTCCTCTATATCTATTCCGGTCATATTTTTAAAAAACTCATAATATGGCTTTGCACTTTCATAAAGAATTTCTTTTTCACCTTTTTTAAAAGCATATGCTGTACCGTCTAAAACTCTGTATGAACGCATAACATCTAAATATCCAAGTTTCATGTTTTTCTTTATTACATCTTTGGAGAAAGCAAGAAATGCACCTAAATTCCAATAGCTTTTAATATATCTTACAGGAATATTTCGATAAGAGGATTGTACATATTCCCCTGCCGCTTCCAAATCCACGGCTATTACCTCATTTGCCCCAAGTTCAATGGCTAAATCTATTGGCAAATTATTTCTGTATCCCCCATCTACATATTTTGTATCATCAATATTGCGGCATTTAAAAGCGGGATAACAAGCCGCAGATGCAAGAAGATAATCCGCCATTTTTCCGTGAGGAATTTCTTTTTTTGATACTGCAACTTCTTTCATATTGGGGTATTCCACTGTAACCATACCAAATTCTGTACTTGAAGAGCGGACTTTATATTCGTCAAGCATTTCCCTTACAGTTTCTTCCAAAGGGGTAATATCTATACCACCTTCTGAAATTACACTTTTTAAAAATGTAAAGAAAACCTGACCTGTTCCCTTATAAGTATAAAAATTTTCAGGGCTTATATCGGAGACAACTTTATCATAATCCATACCATTCCAAAGCTGTAAAGCCCCTTCATAGTCCTCCTGAACCATTAATGCACCGTTTAATGCTCCTATAGAAGTTCCGGTAATTATATCAGGTTTTATATTAAGTTCGTTTAAAGCTTTCCACACACCGATTTGATAAGCTCCTCGTGAGCCTCCGCCGCCTAAAACCAGGCCGTGTTTTATCATATTACTCCACCCTTTTTTTTTATTTCATTATAAATAATAGTTTTGGCATTTTCAAGCAAATAATATTAATTTTATTATTAATTATATAAATGAATTTTTCATTATTAGTTCACAAAATACAAAAAAGCCACAGATATATAAATCTGTGGCTTTAAAAAATCCAAAATTATACGCCGAATTTAGATGGGTTAATCTTAACGCCAGGTCCCATTGTTGAAGCAACAACGCAGGATCTGATGTATTGTCCTTTTGCAGCAGCAGGCTTAGCCTTAACAATAGCACTCATAAGTGTGTCAAAGTTTTCCTGAAGCTTTTCTGTACCAAAAGATGCTTTTCCAATTGGGCAGTGAATAATGTTTGTTTTGTCCAAACGGTATTCAATCTTACCAGCTTTAGCTTCGCTGACAGCCTTAGCAACATCAGGAGTAACTGTACCTGCTTTAGGGCTTGGCATAAGTCCGCGTGGACCGAGGATTCTACCGATACGTCCTACCAATCCCATCATATCGGGAGTAGCAATAAGAACGTCGAAATCCATCCAGTTTTCTGTCTGAATCTTTTGTACCAAAGCTTCTGCTCCAACATAATCTGCACCAGCAGCCTTAGCAGCTTCTTGCTTGTCTTCTTTACAGATAACAGCAACTCTTACTGTTTTACCTGTACCGTTAGGCAAAACTACTGCACCTCTTACTTGTTGGTCAGCATGACGAGAGTCAACACCCAATCTGATGTGAGCTTCTACTGTTTCGTCAAACTTAGCTTTTGCTGTTTTAACACAAAGGTCAAGAGCCTCTGCAATATCAAATAGTTGAGCGCTGTCAAAAAGTTTAGCGCTGTCAACATAATGTTTTCCGTGTTTCATTTAACTTTCCTCCTAGTGGTAATTAACGGATGTTGTTTCTTCCTCCCACTTGGGAAGTGTTAGTCAACTACTTCTATGCCCATGCTGCGAGCAGATCCTGCAACCATGCTCATAGCTGCTTCAATATCAGCAGCGTTAAGGTCAGGCATTTTTGTTTCAGCAATTTGTCTACACTGTTCCCTAGTGATCTTTCCTACTTTATTTTTGTTAGGCACACCTGATGCCTTTTCCAAACCTGCTGCCTTCTTGATAAGAATGGAAGCCGGTGGAGTTTTTGTAATAAAAGTAAAGGAACGGTCAGCGTAAACTGTGATAACAACAGGTATAATCATACCTACATTATTTTTTGTACGCTCGTTAAATTCTTTTGTGAATGCCATGATATTAACACCATGCTGTCCAAGAGCAGGACCAACTGGTGGAGCCGGTGTTGCTTTGCCGGCAGGAATTTGCAGCTTGATGTAGCCTACAACTTTTTGAGCCATTATTCTTGCACCTCCATAATAGTGGTAAATTTCGGGTAGCAATAGCTGTATGAAGAATTTTTGCCGCCCTCCCACAGGTTAAATTCTATTTCAATTTAACCACCTACGGAACACGATATAAAAAGTGTTCCACCTCTTAAAAGTTACTCAAGATTTTGAACTTGATCAAGACCCAGTTCTACCAATGTATCGTTGGTCATAACGGAAACGGTAACTTTTACAACCTGGTTTTCCAAATCGATTTCGTTTACGGTTCCGATAAAGCCAGCTAGGTATCCTGACATAACCTTTACGGAATCACCCACCTTGTAAGATAAACGGATGTTGCTTTTAGCCGATTCTTCGGCATTTTCATCCAATTCTATTCCAAGTCTGGCGACTTCCTCATCGGTCAGCGGAACTGGTTTTGAGCCCGGTCCGACAAATCCCGTAACACCTCTGATATTTCTTACTACATACCATGAGTCATCGGTCATTATCATTTTAACAAGTACATAACCGGGGAAAATCTTGTGTTCCACTTCTTTTTTTTTGTTGTCCTTATTGATTTCCATGACCATTTCAGTAGGTACTTTTACTTCACTGAAAAGGTCTTGTAACTTGCGGTTTTCAACCGCATTTAGAATGCTTGTTGCCACCTTATTTTCGTAACCGGAATAAGTGTGGATAACATACCATTTTGCAGTATCAGACATCTTTAATTCCTCCGTGCTTTGTTTCTTTGTTAAGCACCCCTGAAGAGCAGATTGACAAGGTTGGAAAGGATAATATCCACTCCTCCAATAACCAAACCTGCAACACAAACAGTTATAATAACAACCCATGTGTTATTGATAACCTGTTTTTTCGATGGCCAAACTACCTTCTTTGTTTCACCTTGCAAGTCTTTAAAGAAACGGCCGATTTTTGAAATGAATCCGGGGCTTTTTTTTCCCTCTTTCTCATTTGACATTCGTTCCCCCACCTTTCGACTTACTTGGTTTCTCTGTGAAGAGTGTGCTTCCTGCAGAACTTACAGTATTTGTTCATTTCCAGCCTGTCAGGATCGTTCTTCTTGTTTTTCTTTGTGTTGTAATTACGCTGCTTACATTCTGTGCAAGCCAATGTGATTTTAACCCTCATTTCGGCACCTCCTGGTTGACGGATTTTTTTGCCTCCCTCGATTAAAGGGGACTTACTTACTTATTTTTGGACATAAAAAAATAACCCTTTTAGAGGTATATTCAGTATAACATATATAGTTTCCCCAGTCAATAGATTTCCTTTTTAAAAGGGGATTTTCATTTTTTTAAATAATGATTTTATTATTAAAACAGGCATATGTGTACATATTTACCACTATTAAAAGCAAAAGGAACGGTTTTACCCGTTCCTTTAAGCCTTTATGCTAATAATCTTCCACAAATGTACCTGTATAATAGTGAGTTAAAATTTCTTCATAGCTGTAGCCGTCCTTTGCCATGCCCTGAGCTCCCCACTGGCTCATTCCCACTCCGTGGCCGTAGCCATAGGTGGTAAATATAAATTTATTGCCCACATAATCCACATCAAAAGCTGTGGATTTAAGGTTAAATTTAAGCAGTTTTTCTCTCACATTTCTTCCTGTGATAGGGGTTCCTCTTTCTACAGTTCCTCCCTCACTCTTATCATATCCTCCTATTTCCACTACTCCTACATAACCTCCGGGATCCATACGGCTTTCGTCTATGAAAATCCAATCGGATGGGTGTATGTTGGAGGCATAAAGGTCTATTCCGTATGTATCCAAAACCTTACGGGCAAGTTCCTTGTCGGAAATGGTGTATGTATTTTTATAGTAAGGTGATTCCTTGTCATAAGGGCTGTCCACTGACACCAAGTAAGGCAGATTTGTGCCCCATACATACTTGGATGATGCGGTTTTTCCTCTTGATGTGGAATGATAAGTGGCATTTATAAGCTGACCGTCATATCTTATGGTCTTGCCCAAAACCGCAGAAACCGCATCGCTGACTGTTTTGCTGACTTTTGGATTTAATGCTACCTGAGCATAAATTCCTTTGGCATTGTTATATTTTACATAGGTATAACTTGCAATCGCTTGGGCTTTAATAGCTTCGGGAAGCATATTCCCCCGGGTTTCGTTTTCAACTATCTGGCAAATGGCATCATATGCTTGCATTTTAATATTTTTGCCGTTTACATTTATCTTGAGAATTTCGTTCATCACATCCTGGGAAGGTGAATAATCATCTTCCTGACCGTTTTCCCATTGTGAATTGCTGTCTGAACTGTTTCCAAAATCTTTTTCATCTTCGCCGAAAATTTTATCATCTTCTGTCCCTGACTCATTTTTCTCAGATGAATTTCCATCATTTTTATTTGACTGTTCTTCGGAATAACTTTCCTGTGAATTGCTTTCATCTTCAATAATAGAAGGTACATCGGGTTCCCGTGAAAATTCCTGTGAAGTTTGTTCACTGCTTTTGTCGGAACTGCTTTCAGATTTAGGTTCACTTGATTCCATAGATGAATTGCTTTCGGTTTTTTCCGATGAAGATTGTGTTTGTGAGCTTTCCTCCGAGCTTTGGGAAGAGGCAGCCTGTGAGCTGCTTTCTTCCTTGCTGCTTTCGGATTTTCCGGAGGAACTGCTGTTTTCGCCGATATTTATGCTCATAACAGAAACAGCAGGAGGACTTCCGCCGAAAAGTTTATACCAAACATCGGGGAGTAATGGTTCGTTTTCTTCTGCAAGGCTTACATCAACTTCCTCACTTTCCCCATCTCGGATTTGTCTTGCCACCAGTACAAATCTGGCACCGTCAAATTCATAGGTACAGGTTGACAAAGTAAGCAAATTATCTTCAGGCTTTACATCAACAGGCGCATTAAAGAATGAGCGAATTTTTATATCTTTTACAAAATCTTCAAATTCCTTGTCGGTTTCAAAATTTATCTTATTGTGATAATCAAAAGGTTCACCATGTTCGGGTTTTGTGTTGGTAATAAATCCACTTATTATTTTATATTTTCCCTTTTCATACAATGTGTTAAATTCTATTACAGGGTGTTTTTTATAAAAATCTATATTTCTGTATTTAATCAAATCTCCAAACATTTGACCATCATTCATATTGTGTCCGTAGATTACTATGTTTTTATCTCTTTTTTCAAAGTTATTTTCGTAATCCATAAAAGGTATGCCGTATTTATTGCTCTTTTTGTCAAAATCATTTTTAAGATAAAATTCATTGTCTGTGGACTGCATTACAGGGTAATTAATTTTGGTGTCCTCTATTTTTATCCAGCCCGCTATATCGTTATTTTTGGAATAAAACTCCTCAAACAAAGGCAGAATTTTCTTTTCTTCCTTTTCTTCAAAACTGCTTTGAGAATTTTCCGATGAGCTTTCTTCGGATATTTCCTCCGATGACTGAGAACTAATCATACTTTGCTGATTTAAAAGTTCCTGCAAACGGTCGTTGTTTTTTTGGTTTATATAGGAAACATAATAATTATATCCTATATATCCTGCCGACACTGCCGCTGTAGCAACAAATAATGTAAGCAGTGAAACCATAACCCATTTTTTCTTAGGTTTTTTTTCTTTGGAAAAAACCTGATTGAAATTAGCTCTTTGCTTAGCTCCGTCCCCTGAAAAAATCAAAGGATTTTTCGGTTTTAAATTTCTCGAAAATTCCTCACAGGCAAGCATTGTGGTTTTTACTGCTCCTTCTCTACCTGTTGCCATAATCACTGTGCCTTCAGGGAGCTTATATGCGTCTGCACATACACTGACATCGGAGAGTTGTTCTGCAATATTCTGCCCATCAATAAGGTTAATTTTTGGGAAAAGTGTTCTTTTGGTAACACAGTCGGATTTAACCGCTTTGGCAAGATATGGGAGAACCTGTCCCGAAAACATATTGTAAATTTCCAAGGGCTCAGATGGCAGACATATGATTATTCTGTCTTTTATCTCTATGGCAAAACCCGATGTCCCTACAGATTCAAATCTTTTGGCACCTGTGGGATATTCTGCGGCTCTGTGCAGCAAATCATCTGAATGATTAGGATATATTTTCTTTAGTTTGTCATATTCCTTTTGTTTAAATTCCGTTGTAAGCAGAAAATTTGCCACCAAAGTGTGTTTAACCAGGTCATTCATATGTGTACATAACCCACCTATAGTGATGACAATATTTGCTTTGGAAACGGCCTCGGAAATTTTAGATGTAATAATCTCCGGTCTTTGAGATATGTCAGTTATATCATCTGTTTTTATTCCCATAAATTCCATGTGTTTGCGTATTATACGGGTAAAAGACTCTCTTTGACTGTGTCTTGAAAACTCAGATGTCAGGTTTATAATTTCTGCTTTAAGCAAGCAAAAATCCCTCCTCTATCCTATATTTATAACTTCAACATTGTTTACGCAGGTTTCTATCATTTCACTTGCGTCAAAAGCTTCTTCTGCATGGAGAACATCGTTAAGGCGTGGTTTTGTTTTGGGGTGTTTTGGTGTAAATACCGTACAGCAGTCCTCATAAGGCAATATAGAAGTTTCAAATGTGTCGATTTTTCTTGATATTCTGATTATTTCTTCCTTATCCATACCTATTAACGGACGCAGTACAGGCATTTCACAAGCTATATCGGTGCAAGCCAACGCACCCAAAGTCTGACTTGCCACCTGTCCCAAACTTTCTCCTGTTATAAGAGCTTTGCATTTTTCGTTTTGTGCGATTTTTTCAGCTATCTTCATCATATATCTTCTCATAATAATGGTGAAATATTCTTCGGGGCATTTTTCTCTGATATTTTCCTGAATTTCCGTAAAAGGTACTACTATCAGTTTAATCCTTCCGCAGTATTCTGACATTTTTTCGCAAAGGGTTATAACCTTTAGTTTTGCTCTTTCACTTGTATAAGGAGGAGCGGCAAAATGTATTGCTGTTATTTCCAATCCTCTTTTTGCCATCATCCAGCCTGCTACAGGGCTGTCTATTCCTCCGGAAGTCAAAAGTGCCGCTCTGCCTCCGCTGCCTACCGGAATTCCACCTGCTCCGTCCTCTTGTTTTGCGTGTATATATGCCCCAAAATCTCTTATTTCAATTATTACGGTAACATCGGGACTGTGAACATCAACTGACAAATGGGGATATGCTTCCAAAAGTTCTCCGCCCATTTCCATACAGATTTCAGGAGATTTCATAGAAAAATTTTTGTCGCTTCTCTTAGCTTCTACTTTAAAAGTTTTGGCATCTTCCAAAATATTTTTTAAATAAGGTACAGCTTTTGATTTAATGTCGTTCCAATCTTTCTCGGCAACACAGGCTCTTGTAAATGCCGCTATACCGAATACCTTGCTGATTTTTTCCGCAGCCTCGTCCAAATCGCAGCTTTCATCAAAGGGTTCACAGTATATGGTTGACTGAGCTCTGCTTATTTTAAATCTTCCTGAACCGTTAAGTCTTCTTTTCAGATTTTTAATAAGTATTTCTTCAAAGGTTGAACGGTTAAGGCCTTTTAAAGCGATTTCCCCGTTTTTTATGAGTATTACTTCTTTCATATTGTTCTCCCATTATTTTACTTTTATTATTTTATTCATACAGCTGTCCAAAGCTTCAAAAAAGCCTTTCACTTCTTCCATAGTGCTGTATTTTGAAAAGCTGACTCTTAAAGCGGAGTCAATTATATCATTTTTAAGTCCCATGGATTTTAAAACATGGCTTTTTTCCCCTTTTGCGCAGGCAGAACCGCTGGAAACATAAACTCCCATGTTCTCTAATCCATGAAGCATAATTTCACTTCTGTAACCAGGCACTGAAATGTTTCTTATATATACAGTGCCGTTTTCAGGGCTGTTTATTACAATACCCTGTCTTTTTTTTACTTCCCGGTCAAAATAGGCGCAAAGCTCTTTCAGATGTTCTTCTCCGGATTTTAGTTCTCTCATGGCAGTTTCAGCCGCCAAACCGAAAGCACAGATTAAAGGTGTGCTTTCCGTACCGGGGCGAATTTTCTTCTGCTGTTCTCCGCCGTAAATAAGAGGCGTTATTCTGACTCCTTTTTTGATATAAAGAGCTCCCATACCCTTTGGACCGTGAATTTTATGAGAACTTACAGACAATAAATCTATATCTGTCTTTTTAAGATTAATTTGTATTTTTCCGAAAGCCTGTACTGCATCACAGTGAATTAAAACTTTCGGATTCTTTTTTCTGATAGCTTTTACCGCTTCATCAAAAGGTATCAGAGTACCTATTTCATTATTTATAAGCATAAAACTTATCAGAACAGTGTTTTCATCAACGGCATCAGCCAAAGCCTTGGCAGAGATTTCTCCTTTTTTATCGGGTAAGACATAGACTGTTTCCATTCCCCTTTTTTCCAGCTCTTTAAAGGATTCCATAACAGATGAATGTTCAAAAGCGGTGGTTACAACTTTATTTCCACGCCTTTTGGCCGCATCTGCTCCTCCTAAAACAGCTGTGTTATTGGACTCTGTTCCTCCCGAAGTAAAGAAAATACAATTTTCATCACAGTTTAATGTGTTTGCAATTTGCTTTCTCGCCTTTTCCACAGAGAGCTGTGCCTGCAATCCTTTTTCATGCAGCGAGGAAGGGTTTCCATAATTTTCAGTCATTAATTCATAAGCAAGTTTGGCAGCTTCCTGACTTACTTTTGTGGTGGCACTGTTGTCCAAATATATTTCTTTCAAAATTAAATACTCCTGACTTTTTAATTAATCATAAGCTATATTATAAACTATTTTTTTATTTCTTTCAATTTATTGATAATATATTTACATATTTTTTATTTTTAAGGCAAAAATAATACCATATAGTTCTATCCTTATAGGAAAAACAGACATATATTTTAAAAAATCAGCAGACAAAAAGGAGATGTTATAATGGAAAAAGAAAACTCAAAGGTTCCGTATATAGTATGTATTGCAATTTTAGCAGCAATTACAATTTTTTTGGGAACCATGATTTATTTTGAAAACAAAAGGGCGAATATAGGTCAGCGAACGCTGGAAACTACCTATGTCCGCAGTGTAAATCAGCTTTCAGGCTATATGACAAATATCGCCGAAACCTTGGAAAAGGTTCAGTATGTTGGTACAGCCGGACAAATGCAGCTTTTAGCTGCAAATTTAAGCCGGGATACCTCTGCAGCCAAAACCGCTTTAAGTACCATTCCCACAGGGGAAATGGACTTGACTTCCATAAACAAGTTTTTATCTCAGGCGGGTAATTATACAGCTTCATTAGCCAAAAAACTGGAATACGGAGAAAATATATCCGATGATGAATATGAAAATGTAACTAAGCTAAAAAACCACGCAGAAAATTTACAAGGTGGAATTTATAAATTGGGACAGGATATTGCCGCCGGCAATCTTACTATGAAAGAACTTTCTGCGATAAACAAAGATAAAGCCCCCTCACCTGACGAAACCGATGAAAATGGTCTTTCTAATCAAGTGCGGGATATGGAAAAAGGTTTTGTAAACTATCCTTCCCTTATTTATGACGGTCCTTTTTCCGACCATATTTTAAACAGAAACCCCGAACTTACCAAAGACAAACCAAAAATCACTCAGGAACAGGCATTGTATATTGCCTCTCAGGCTTTGGAAACTTCCACTGACAATATTGAATTTACTCAGATGGAAAAATCCCATATGCCCTCTTATTGTTTCAAAGGCGAAAACAGCTCTGTTGCCATTACGGAAAACGGCGGTTATATTGCATATATGTTAAAAGACAGCAATCCTGCTGAGGTTAAAATTTCGGTTAAATCCGCCATAGAAGCTGCTAAAAAATATCTTAAAGCCATGGGTATAACTTCTATGGAGCACAATTACTATGAAACCAAAAATAATATCTGCACCATAAATTTTGCTTACAGCAAAGAAGGTATACTATATTATACCGATTTAATAAAAGTAAGTGTAAATATGGAAACAGGAGAAATTACAGGTTTTGATTCCAGGGGCTATATTATGAACCACAAAGAAAGAACCATACAAAATCCCCTTATTACCAAAGAAAAAGCCGCTGAAAGCATTAGTCCCAAACTTAAAATTATAAGTGTAAAAAGAGCGGTAATTCCAACAGCAGGCAAAAATGAAATTCCCGCTTATGAATTTAAAACAAAATCAGAAAACGGACAAACTGTTTTGGTATATATAAACGAAAAAAACGCTGCTGAAGAACAAATTCTCATTTTAATAAATACAGAAAACGGTGTTCTTACCGTATAATCAATAGGGCATTTGTAAATAATTCTGTTTTTTGTGCAATATAGACAATATAGTCAGGCAATAATCTGCTTTTTCTGTTTGTTTATCCGTGATTTTATTTCTGTTATAATTTTGTTTATTTTATATATTTTTTATTTTGTATCTTAGATATTTTTCTTGTATCTGTCTAATAATAAGCAAAATATTATCTTAAAAACCGTTATTTTGGAATAAATTAGTAACATTTTTTTGTTTGACATATTATTCTATCTGTATATAATATCTATCAGCCGTACAATAATAATAACAGAAATAGCATACCAATGCAATTTGTTTACTGTATCGGAGGATATTTTATGAAATTTGATATTAAAAACTCTTTTAAAAAACTAAAGAAGGTAGAAATTCTGCTTACTGCTTTTGCTTTAGTTGCAGCTTTCGGATTTTATACCGTTTTTGCTGCGGAAAATGACAATGCTTCACCAGAGGTATTGGAAAGTGATGAACTTTTAAAAGGAGAATTTTTTACCGCTGACTACACCACCGAAGATGAAAATTTTAAAATAAACAACTTTGCTTTAAAAACATCTGCGGATTTGCCTTCACCTGTATTAATACAGGAATTTCCCGTTTCAATCGAGGTTGACGGCAAAAAAATAACCACTATGACAAGAGGTGCAACTGTAGCTGACATTCTTTATTCCCAGGGTATTGAACTTAATGACGGTGATGTGGTAAATCTCCCTTTGGAAAAAGAAGTATCTGAAAATGACCATATTTCAGTAGCAAGACTTATTACAACAGAAGTTAAGGAAATCTCGGAAATTAAAAGTCCCATTGTTTACAAGGAAAGCAGTCTTTTAAAAAACGGAACCAGCAAAACTCTAAATTACGGCTCAAAAGGTTCTTTGCAATCCGTTTATGAAGTAAAAACCGTTAACGGCAAAGTTGTGGAAAAAAACCTTATTGAAGAGGATATTCTTGTTAAACCCACTGACACTGTTATTCTTGTAGGAAAAACCAGTGCCCCCATTTCCGATTTGGATTTAGGATATTCCCTGGATTCAAACGGTGTGCCCACTTCATATAAATATGTTTTAACCAACCAAGTTGCTACAGGTTACAGTTCAGGTCCAAAAGCAAGGGGTGCCAGCGGTATGAGACTTTTTTATGGTTATGTTGCCACAAATCCAAATAAAATCCCATATGGTACCCATATGTATATTACCTCTCCTGACAACAGCTTTGTTTATGGCTATGCTATTGCTGCTGACACCGGCACAGGTCTTATGCAGGATATTATAGATGTGGATCTCTTTTATGAAACCTATGCTGAAAGCTGCTTAAACGGCAGAAGGATGGTTAATATTTATATTTTAAATTAGACTTGACTAATTTTATATAATGGTGTATAATCTTAAAGTAATTGGTTATACACCATTTTTATGCGGGTATGGCGGAATGGCAGACGCGTTAGATTCAGGTTCTAATGGCCGCAAGGCTGTGCAGGTTCAAGTCCTGTTACCCGCACCATGGCGAGTGTTCTTACAGCATTTGAAAAGCTGTAAGAACACTCTTTTTTGTTGTTTTCAGCCGGCGGATTTTAAATGGAGTGTAGTTGACAAACACTGCCTTTCCGGTATTGTCCGTCAGCTACTCCCCAGCAGAAATTGCAAGCTAAGTTTTGAGAATAAAAAAACAGAGTGTCCCTATAGGATTTTCTCAAATTCTATAGGGACACTCGCTTTGGTGCAGCAAAGCATTTTAAATCCGAACCGTAGTATTCGCTATCAATGGCAGTTTTTACATCGTTAAAAGTGATTGTTTTTGTTCCATCCTTGAAATTAAATGTAAGCAATATTTTGTCATCATATAGAAAAATAGCATTTATAAATGTATCAATCAGCATTTTTCTATGAGATTTTTTATTTACATCTAATTTGCGAAAACGATGTAGCCAAAAAGTCATTTGTTCTTTGGTAAGTTTAGGTTTAGCTAATCTTTCGCAGGAAATGTTAATCTCTAATTCTTGTTTTATTTTTTCAAGTTCATCCAAACGAGTTTTAGTGGATTTTGTAAAAATACCTTGTTGGATTGCATTTAGTAAGTTTTCTATCCCATTTTCGGTTTCTCGCAGTTGATGTTCATATAAAGGTAGATTAGAGCTTTCTTTGTTTTGTAAATCCAAAAGCATTGAAACAATTGCTTCAATGACTTTATCATCCATCACCATCTTCATGGTTTGTTCTACGACTAAATCTTCGAGCCAGTCTTTTTTTTCAGTACGCTTGTGGCAGTTTCCACGGTGTTTCTTGACAGTTACACATTTGTAGTAATGGTGTACTTCTCCTGTACGGCTTGTACCACTTTCACCACACAAATATGCTCCACAATAGCCACAAAACAGTTTTGTTGTTAAGAGATAGTCATCTTCTGCTTTATGACGAGCAGGAGCTTTTTTATTTTTAGCCATTTTTTCCTGCACACGGTCAAATAAATCTTTTGGAACGATAGCTGGAATACCATCGGGAATAACTACATCACGGTATATATATTCACCTGTATAGCGTCTATTCTTTAAAATCAGTTGGACATTATTATAATTGAACGGTTGATTTCTTGCGTTTTTTATACCTGTTTCATTTAACCAATCACGAATCTGGGTCATGGTACAGCCATCTGCATATTTTTTATAAGCTTCTAAAATGAAAGGGGATTTTAAAGGGTCAATCTGAAAATGCTGCTCTTTGTCTACTATATACCCTATTGGCAAAGAGCCTCCGTTATATTTGCATTTTAAGGCATTTTCTGTCATGCCACGAATAACCTTTTCTGATAGATCAGCATAATAGTATTCCGCCATACCTTCCAATAAGGACTCAAGCAGTATTCCTTCAGCTCCGTCAGAAATAATTTCTGTGGCTGATACCACCCTTACACCATTCTTTTTGAGAGTTGTTTTGTATCTTGCACTATCATAGCGATTTCGGGCAAACCTATCCAATTTCCAAACAATAACAGTATCAAATAAATGCTTACCACTGTCCCTTATCATGTTTTGAAATTCAGGACGATTATCTGTCTTGGCAGAAAATGCTCGGTCTATATAGTGTTTGAGAATTGTAATTCCGTTTTTTTCAGCAAATGCTGTACATTCGCGGATTTGTCCTTCAATGGATTCTTCCCGTTGGTTATCTGAGGAATATCGAGCATAGATTACAGCAGTCATAGACATCCTCCTTTCGCAAGATATATTATTTTACTTATTTTGAGATTCATTGAGCATTTGTGTCAGTGTTTTCTTTAGTTTTTCGTTCATTGGAGAGCCTGGATCAAAACACATTTCAATAAAACTTGCAAGTTCCGGGTTATTGGTTGGAAGAGGAGCTTTGTTTTCATACACCTTTCCATGAGGGTCATCGCAGCGAGCAAAAATGTAGTCCATAGAAACATCAAAATAATCTGCATATTTACGGAATAATTCAACAGGAGGAGTAGATTGTCCGTTTTCATAACGGTTCAAGCTGGATTGTGTTGTACCAAGAGTGGCAGCCAATTTTTCCTGTGAAAAAGCAACACTTTCTCGTAATGCACGTAAGCGTCTACCTATTTTGTTCATAATTATTACTCCTTATACGGGTTAAGTATAAGATAGCAGAGAAACTGTAGAAAGTCAAGAGATATTATAGATTTTTTTCAACATGTACCTCATCCTTAAAAACGGCTCTTTCTTTAGGACGTATCAGTCTTTCAATTTTACATTTCAAACATTCTTTTTCATCCTTTGACAATAGGTTTGGGTTGGAAATAATGATATTTAATAAATATGAAAGCAAATATGTATCAGAAGAAACCAAATTACCATTAATTTTCTGTCTGTATAAATATTCTGAATCCTCTGCTACAAGAAAATCTCCTATTGGACATGTATTGTATGAAATTACTCCATCAATTTGTGGATAGTATAAAATTTCTTCTACAAATTCTTTTATATGCAAGATAGATAGGATTTTGTGTTCATTGATTTCTTCAATAAGAATATCTTGACTATTATCTTCAATAACTAAAATGAATACGCATTTTTTATTTGGATATTTCTTTTGTGCCTCACTTAGATATGTAGCATAGCTTGACAAATGATTCTTTAAACCATATTTAAAACTTTCTAAAAGATTTTCTACTTGTGGTTTGAGTTCTTCTGTTTTTTCTGTTTCATTAGGATTTTTTAAGAAAAATTTTTCTTTTGATCCCATAGCTTTTTGATATAAATCTTGATGTTTTTTATTGGTATAAATAGAAATCTGAAAATGCTCCAATACAAAAACAGTATCATCTATTAGAACAAATCCATCTGGACGGTCTTGATCCTCAATTGTTT
>JAHHUA010000139.1 GCA_020024235.1 Oscillospiraceae bacterium | reverse complement strand
TATTATTTATATAATGAATTTGAATAAAACAATTCGATAAATTATTCATAATTTATTCTTTTTTCGTTGCTTTTACGATTTATTTTACCATAATCGCTGTTTTATGTCAATTATAAATGTCCTGCTTTATTTGTTTACCATATTATGTTATTTTCAAAAACAAAAGGTAAAATCCTTCTTTTAAATGAAAAGATTTTACCTTTTATTATTTTATCAGTAATTTTTTACTGAAAGAAATTTATATTATTCAAAGCTTTGTTCTGTTCTGTTGATAATTTCGTCCTGTAAAGCCTTGCTGAGGTTTCTGAAGTGGTCAGAATAACCGGCAACTCTTACAATAAGATCCTTGTATTCTTCAGGGTTATTTTGTGCATTAATAAGAGTTTGTCTGTCAACAACATTAAACTGAATGTGATGTCCGTCCATATTAAAGTAGGACCGAACCAATCCTGCCATATTGTCAAGACCTTCTTCACCCTTTACAACGGAGGGTGTGAATTTTTGGTTAAGCAAAGTACCGCCTGTACCGATATGATCCATCTTGGAGCAGGAACGAATAACAGCTGTAGGTCCGTTTACATCAGCACCTGATGCAGGAGATATACCTTCTGACAATGGTTTATGAGCCAGTCTTCCGTCGGGACTTGCAAACATTACATCACCAAAGTATACATGACAGGTTGTTGGGAGCATATTTACTCTGTATTCTCCGCCTCTCATATTAGGCCGATGTGTAATTTCTTTGCGATATGCATTAAATACTTCTTTCATGATATTATCTGCATAATCATCATCATTTCCGTACTTAGGTGTCTTGTTTCGTACAATATTGTAAATTCTGTCATAACCTTCAAAGTTGTGGTCCATAGCTTCCATAAGTTCAGCCATGGTAAATCTTTTTTCTTCAAATACATTATATTTGATAGAGGAAAGACAGTCAGTAATTGTACCGATACCAACACCTTGGAGGTAACTTGTATTGTATCTTGCACCACCTTCATTGTAATCCTTACCTTTGCTGATACAGTCATTTGTAATAACAGAAAGGAATGGTGCGGGCATATACTTAGCGTAGATTTCTTCTATAATATTAGAACCTGTAATTTTAATGTCAGCAAAGTGGTGAATTTGCTTTTTGTATGCTTCAAAAAGTTCCTCATAGGATTTAAAATCTTCTGCATTGCCCAGTTTAAGACCAAGTTGTTTTCCGCTCATTTTGTCAAAACCATTGTTAAGGGTAATTTCCAAAATTTTAGGAAGGTTAAAGTAACCTGTGAGAATATAAGCCTCATTTCCGAATGCACCTGTTTCAACACAGCCGCTGGTACCGCCGCGTCTTGCATCTTCAATAGTTTTTCCCGCATTGAGAAGTTCCTGAATAATAGCTTCTGTGTTATAGAATGCAGGTTGACCCCAGCCTTTTCTGGAAATTTCACAAGCTCTCTTCAAAAACTTCATAGGTGTCTTGCGGCTGATTTGTACATTGGAGCTTGGCTGGAGAAGTCTCATTTCATCCATACAATCCAAAATAAGGTAACTTACATCATTTACACCATCTTCACCATCAGGAGTAATACCACCTGTGTTAATGTTGGCAAAGTCTGTGTATGTACTGGATTCTTTAAGTGTGATACCTACCTTTGGAGGAGCAGGCTGATTATTAAATTTAACCCAAAGACATTCAAGAAGTTCTTTTGCTTTATATTCGTCCAAAATACCTGCTTCACAATCTCTTTCATAAAATGGGTTAAGGTGTTGGTCAAGTCTGCCGGGGCTGTATGCGTCCCATGGGTTAAGTTCTGTTGTTACACAAAGATGGACAAACCAGTACATTTGAATAGCCTGCCAATATGTTTCAGGTTTGTGGGCAGGAACTACATCACAGTTAGCTGCAATTTGAAGAAGTTCAGCTTTTCTTTCTGCATTTTCTTCTTTTTCAGCCATTTCTCTTGCCAGTTCACCGTATCTCTTGCCCAAAACCATAACAGCATCACAGGCAATTCTCATTGCATTAAGCTGTTCTTTTCTTTTGAGAGCTGTTTTGTCATTTTTAAAATCGAGAGCTGCCATAGCTTCATCAATTTGCTTTTGGTAATCCAAAAATCCGCAAGTATAAATCTTGCTGCTGCCTACTGTATGGCCGGGTCCTCTTTGTTCCATAAATTCAGTGAAAATACCTGCTCCATAACAGTCTTTCCATTCCTGGCTCATGGAATTGATAATTCTGTTTCTGATACTGCGTTTTTCCCAGAATGGAATTATTTTTTCTTCCTGCAGTTTGAAATCTTCATCTCTTACTTTGAAAGAAATAAGATCTCTGTCGTTCATAACGTGCATATCTTCCAAAGTGTGGCAGCAAAGCTCAGGAAATGTGGGAGATGATTGGGGACTGTCCCCCTTTTCACCTACAATAAGTTCACCGTCATTAATACAGATTGTCTTTTTTTCCATAAAGTTGCGCAGAGATATAGCTCTCAGTTCAGGTACAGATACAGTACCTTCGTATTCTTTATATGTATCTGTTTCAATATCAGCTCTTTCCATATAAATATGGGGAGCAGTATTCATGCTTTGCTCTCTGAGCTTTTGGATACGTTGGTTCATACCTCTTTTTTGCTGTTCCATAATTGATTCCTCCTTTATTTTTAACCGCCGATTTTAACATTGGAAAATCCGGCGTCATTCCACATTTTAACAAGCTCATTCATTCTTTCGTCTGTAGGCTTTCCAAATTCATCATCTTCATATTGCCTACCCAAGCGTTCGTATTTATCTTTGCCTGTATTGTGATAAGGCAATAAATTTACTTTAACAATACCTACATCATCTTTCACAAAATTTATTATGGCATTTTGTTCCTCATCAGAAGCATTTACACCTTCTATTACAGGCACTCTGATATTGATTTTTGCTTTTTCTGCTGCCAATTTCCTTACATTATCCAATATAAGCTTATTGTCAACACCAACAAATTTTTTATGTACTTCTGGGTTCATGGCTTTTATATCATACAAAAATGTGTCAATATATGGGATTATTCTTTTGTAATTTTCAAAAGGAGCATATCCACAAGTATCAATATCCACACTTACACCTTTTTTATAAAGGGATTTTGCCAGTTCCTCTATGTAATCCATATCTTGGCACATTACTTCACCACCGGAAAGAGTAACCCCTCCACCACTTTCTTCATAGAACATTCTGTCTTTGCATAGCTCTTTTACAAGCTGGTCTACAGGTTTTTCTTTGCCGATGAGAGCTCTTGCGTTTTTACTGCAATAATCAAGACACTCTCCACATTTTACACACAAATCGGTATCTGTTACAGCTAAACCTTCTTGTATGCTGACTGCGTGTTCAGGGCAACTTTCTGCACAACCTCCGCAGCCTACACATCTGTCAGCATAAAACATTACCTCTTTGGAAAACCTCTGACTTTCCGGATTATGACACCATCGACAGGTAAGAGGACAGCCCTTAAAAAAAACTGTGGTTCTGATACCTTCTCCGTCATGTATGCTGAATTTTTGAATATTTATTATAGCAGGACTTTTCACGATTACACCTAACTTTATACAAAAATGAATTTATACCTTTATTATATATTATATTTTCATAAAGTCAAGGGAATGTAACAGATTTTATTCATATTTATGATATTATTTTTATTTTGTTGAAAACTGCATAATTTTGTATGAACTTCAATGTATATTTTACCCAAATGTAAAATATATAAGGACACCTATCCGAGGACAGGCGTCCTTATTACAGAAAATCCCTCATATTCAAAACCAATTCCTGCTCTGCATTAATGAGTTTTTTTGTAATATCTTTTGAAACTTCATCTGCCGCTTTGTATTTATTTAAAAAATGATTTAGATATTTTATACCAATATTACAACCATCAGTTAAAATATCCGCAATTTTTTCATCGGAATCGTGAATTGTCATTTCCATATTTGTTTTTAACCAGCTCATACCTTTAAGCAGTGGATTTGGACTTTTTCCGTTATCATGGTATTTATCTAACAAGGTTTGAAGTTCATTTTTAAGTTTATCATGATTTTCCTTGCATTTTAAAAGGCAATCCTTAAACTCTTTTCCGTGGACTCTGTCAATAACCTCATCTATGGCGGAAACCCCCATTTTTATACCCCAATCACATTCCCGCATAAGCTTTATGGTATCCTCATTTATCAC
>JAHHUA010000138.1 GCA_020024235.1 Oscillospiraceae bacterium | reverse complement strand
GTATTATACCATACAGTTTTTTAAATTAAAAGTTGGTAAATCCAACACTTTATTTTTTCGATATTAAATCCATATTTTCAACTAAATTTTATCTAATTTGCATATATGTATAATATATAAATTACTAAAAAATATGTTTAACAAAGTAATTATAGTATTAAATCACATAGGTGTTTAAAGAAAATTAAAAAAAATAAGTCCCCATTTTTTGTGGGACTTATTTTTTATGTTGTTTTAAGCAGATTTAACTTTTTATAAGTAATAAATTATTCAGACATATTTTCTTCAGAGAAAAGTTCTATTTCTCCACTGAAATTATTGTAGTCAATCATTATATAATTACCTCCGCCGTCAAAATTAAATGTTTCTTTAAAATTTCCGTCTTTGTCGGATTTAATAATACTTACAGTGGAACCTGTGCGTACTCTCACATCTGCATAACCGTTTTCGGTTTTGATTTTTCCGTAAATTTTTATTTTGCGGTTATATACGGAGGCACCTCCGAAAATCACATCTTTACCTGTGGCAAAGGAGCAGTCGGAACTGTATTCTCCTGCATAATTATTTTCTTTGCAAGTTCTTTTTCCTATCAGATATTTGTCATCGGTTATTTGGGATCTACTTAAAAACTCCGCAAAGCTGTCAAACTTATCCACAATTTTCTGTGGATTAATGTCATCAAAAGCACAGGAATTTAAACTCATACACAATATTAAGGTCAATAAAAATACTGATAATTTTTTCATATGTGTTCTCCTATCGTCTGACTATTTTGTAGTAGGTTTTAGCAGTCATCATATACACACATACATACATAAGAGAGAAGACAGCAAAGCTTACTGCCATAGTACCTATAAATAGCCATACATTTGTTAGGTTAAACATACCTAAAAGTCTGCTTATAATAGGAAATGCAAAACAAATATGAGTACCTGCCACCAAAAGGGGAAGAAAGAATACAGTTAAAATCTGAGAATGAATAGATGATTTGATTTCACTGTCAGTAAGACCTACTTTTTGCATTATTTCATAGCGTTCTCTGTCTTCATAACCCTCGGAAATTTGTTTATAGTAGATAATAAGAACTGTTGCCATGGTAAACAGCAAACCAAGCAAAATTCCCACAAAAAACATTCCGCCAAAAAGAGATATAGTATCAAGCCATGTTTCAGCTTTGCTTTCACTGTTAAATTGATAGTTATTATCAGGGTCAGACATATCCCAAATATGGGAATAAAATGCAATTTGTTCCTCATGGGACATCATTGTATTAAAACCATAGTAATAGCTTTTATTATGTGAATATGTTTTTCCGGTAGCTTCAAAGAAAAGTTCTGCTATTTTATCTTCATCTCCGTCAGGCACCACTATATAGTAACCATCACTTATATTTGCAGTAAGTATACCGTTTGGTGGATACTTGTTAATATGTTCCTTAACAGTGTATTCCTTTCCAAAGATAACAGCAGTTGAATGGTCATATTTTACCCTTTCAGCCATTATCAACAATTCGCCTTCATCTAAAGTTTTATTTTCCTTTAAAGCCGTATTATAATCTGATAAAGGCATTATCATTAAAATAGATTCTCCGCCAATACCTCCTATATAATTGAAATTTTCATCTTGGCGTTTGGCCGGATAATAATAGTAGGAATACTGCATTTCTTCGGTTATGGGTATATTATTTTCAAATTGTAATTTTCTTATGTTATTAACAAGCTGAGTGTTATATCCGTCAAATACTTCATAATAAATATTAAAGTCATAGGGGTAGCGGGCACTGTTAAGCTCGTCAAGACCCAATATAAGAGAACCTGTTGAAGAAATAGTTACCAATACCATGGTGGATAAAATACAAATACTGGCAAGACCTACTGCATTTTGTTTCATACGATAAATCATTCCTGAAATACTGATAAAATGATTTGTTTTATAGTAGAATTTCTTGTTTTTGGAAAGAAGCTTCAAAAGTGCAATACTGCCTGCGGTAAAAAGCAGATAAGTTCCGATTATAACTAAAATTACAGCAATAAAAAACTGCAAAACAGATTCAAGGGGATTTCCTTTTAAAAGAGCAATAATATATCCTGCTGTCAGAGTAATAACTCCTAAAACTGCAATAAGCCATTTGGCTTTCGGTTCTTTTTCACCGGCATTTTTTTCACGAATTAAAGCCATAGGACTCATAAAGCTAACTTCAATTACAGATTTTAAATATACCAAAGAAAAGGTAAACAAAAACAATATTGCTGTATATAAAACTGCAATAGGAGATATGAAAAAGCCCATAGGAACAGGTGCATTTATAATTTTTAATACAATCATAAACATAAGCTTGTCCAAAGCTATGCCTAAAATAATACCACCTAATACCGTAATAAGATAGACATATATAGTTTCATAGGCAAGAGTAAGAGCTAAATGTCTTTTTTCCATACCTAAAATATTAAATATTCCCAGTTCCTTTTTACGGCGTTTCATCAAAAAACTGTTGGTGTAAAACAGAAAAATTGCTGAAAAAAAAGCTGCAATCCAGCTTCCCATATCCAGCATATCAGATAAAGTTCTGCCGCCGAACACATCTTTTATTCCGGGATTTAAGGACAGGGATTTAATAATATAAAACACAGCAGAGGTTACAGTACAGGCTATCATATAGGGAATATATACCTTACTGTTTTTTCTTATATTATCCGATGCAAGTTTGGGAAAGAAAGATAAAGTATTACGCATTGTTTTCGCCTCCCGATGCAAGTAAAGTCAATGTGTCGGAAATTTTCTTAAACATTTCTTCCTGACGGCTGTTTCCACGGTAAATTTGATGAAACAGTTCTCCGTCTTTGATAAATATTACTCTGCCTGCATGACTTGCAGCCTTAGCTGAGTGAGTTACCATTACAATAGTTTGACCATTTTGATTAACTTCATTAAAAATTTTGAGCAGACTATCAGCAGAATGGGAATCCAAAGCACCGGTAGGTTCATCTGCCAAAAGCAGTTTAGGATTTGTAATTAAAGCTCTTGCTACAGCAGCTCTTTGCTTTTGTCCTCCGGAAACTTCATAAGGATATTTCTCCAAAATATTTGATATACCGAGATTTTCAGCCAAAGGTTTAAGCTTTTGGCACATTTCATTATAATTTTTTCCTGCCAAAACCAAGGGGAGAAAAATATTGTCTTTTAATGTAAATGTATCCAAAAGGTTAAAATCCTGAAATACAAAGCCTAAATTATCACGACGAAATGCGGAAATTTCCTTTTCTGTAACAGAATTTAAACTTTTTCCGTCCAAAAATACATCACCGCTTGTTGGTTTATCGAGAGCTGCCAGAATATTTAAAAGTGTGGTTTTGCCTGAACCGGATTCACCCATAACAGCGGTGTATTCTCCTTTTTCCACAGCGAAGGACACATTTGAAAGAGCTTTTACCTGATTTGACCCAAAACGTGATGTATAAATTTTTGTAAGACTTTTTGTCTCTAAAATTGCCATAAAAATGACCTCCTTAAATTTTTGTGTCTTTAGTATAACAAAACCGCCCATTTACTGCCATTCATTTATGTGACATTTGGGCGGTTTGATATGACATTTTTGTAAGGTCTATTCACAAATCATATTTTTCCGGTTTAAATCTAAATAAACAGTTGTTCCTTTTCCCACAACAGACTCTGCCCATAATTTATGGGACAGTTTATCGGCGGCATTTTTGCAAAGATAAAGTCCTAAACCTGTAGCTTTTTTATCTGTTCTGCCATTGTAACCTGTAAAGCCTTTTTCAAAAATTCTGGGCAAATCGTCAGCTGCTATCCCTATACCATTGTCGGAAATTTTTAAAATTCCGTTTTGTACAGAAATTTCCACTTGACCTTCTGCAGCATATTTTACACAGTTAGAAAATATTTGTTCTATAATAAATGAAAGCCATTTTTCATCAGTAATGACTTTTATATTTGTACTATTATATTTAAGACGAATTTTTTTGCCAATAAATTGAGGTGCGTATTTGTGGACAGATTCTTTTATTATGCTGTCTAAATCATATTCTTTAAAAACATAATCCGAACTTTCACTGCTGAGTCTTTGGTAAGAAAGAGCAGTTTCCACATATTGCTCAATACGAAAAAGTTCGGCGGAAAGACAGCGATGCTCTTGGGTATCATCACTTTCCAAAATCATTTTTATCACAGAAATAGGTGTTTTTATTTGATGAGCCCATGTG
>JAHHUA010000137.1 GCA_020024235.1 Oscillospiraceae bacterium | reverse complement strand
GTTTAAAACCGTAAGTTGATACAGGAGGAAGAAAAAAATGATATATATTTCACCATCAATGCTTTCATGTGATTTTTCCAAAATAGGAGATGAAGCACTTGCTATGGAAAATGCAGGAGCGGATATGCTGCACCTTGATATAATGGATGGACATTTTGTACCAAACATCACTTTCGGTGCTCCTGTTATTAAAAAGCTAAGACCTGTTTCAAAGGCTGTTTTTGATACACACCTTATGATAAGCGAGCCATTAAAATATGTGGAAGATTTTTCAAAAGCAGGTTCCGATATTATTTCATTTCATATCGAAAGCGACAGTCCCGTGGAAGAAACAATAGATAAGATTAAATCTTTCGGCATAAAGGCAGGACTTGCCGTAAAGCCGAAAACTCCCATTGAAGAAGTATACCCATATTTGGATAAGCTTGATATGGTGCTTATTATGACAGTTGAACCGGGATTTGGCGGTCAAAGTTTTATGGAAGATATGATTCCTAAAATTGTGGCATTAAAAGAAAAATGCAAAGAAAAAGGCAGAGATGATATGCTTATTCAGGTTGATGGGGGAATATCCGTAAAAACCGTGGATAAAGCAGCAGCGTCAGGTGCTAATGTTTTGGTAGCAGGCTCAGCTTTGTTTTCACAGAAAGACTATAAAAAAGCTGTGGAAGATTTAAGAGAAAAAGCTTATTCTTCATTAAAATAATCATTGATTTTTTTAACGGCATTTTCCTTTATAACAGCTATGCCATGTTCATTTACTTTTGAATAGAAAATATCACTTACTTTTATATATTCTGTCTGTCCGGATAAGATATTTTCCACAGCTGGATAATAAGCGATTTTCGGCAAAATGAAAAGGTAATATTTGCCGGAAAAATAAAATAAATCACTTTTTTCTACATAAAAATCACGGGTTTTAAAAAGACTGCATACTTTAAAAAGATTTTCTGCTTTGTCAGAACATATCATATAGGGATAAGTTTTAGCCCAAAAATCCGTGTTGTATAATTCTGTGTATTTTATAGTTAAAAATCGGGAATTTATATTTAATTCAGTTATTACAAATCCTTGGTTTTTTAAAATATTTTCGTTGTCTTTTACGGTAAAATAAATATTGGAACATATTTCTGCCAGAAGCTCTTGATTTTGGTTTAATGCCAAAGTTCCTATAATTTCGTAAAGAACGCTTTTTTTGTGAAGTCTTACATAAAAATGGCTTTTTGTAAATTTGAGTTTCAAAAAAACACCTCCGTTAAGGATATATGCTCTTACCTTAAAGGCTATGCTTTGAAAGGAGATAAAATCATTGCTATTTCAAAAAGGGATAATACTAGAACAGCATAAAGAACCCGCATTTTCCAAAAAAATATGTAAATTTATAAATTCCGGCAGTGAACAATTTTTTGATGGCTGGGAACCGGATGCAAAAATAACAGTGGAAAATTTAGCCGAATGTGCCAAGTCAGCAGGTATAATAGATGAATCTGACGGTGTGGATTTGTACAAAAAAATCTTATCCATAAAAAGCAAAGGCTATTATTCGGTGGTAGCCGATGCCATTGATGATGAACCATATACATCTTCTCAAATGAGTTGTGCCTATTGGTATGCCGAGGAAATGACAGGAGGCCTTTCTCTTTTGGACGAAGTTTCCGATTCCAAACGCAAATACATTGCCATTTACGGCAGTGTCGGCGATACAGATATAAAAATACCCGACGAATTAAACGGTGTTCCGGTAAAAAGCATAAGCGGTCGCTATCCTGCTGAACAAAGAGCTCAAAGAAGACTCAGATACAGAAATGCTTTGGTTGTAGGCAGCGGAGCTCTTATTCATCTTTACCGTGCTTATACAAAAAAGCAAAAACAAACAACCACTTTTATCACTGTAGGAGGGGATTGTATATCTTCTCCCATGAATTTGGAAGTTTCACTGGGTATGACAGTTCAGCAGGTTTTGGAAAGATGCGGACTTAAATATAAACCCAACAGAGTGGCGGTAGGCGGCACAATGACAGGTGTGGGAATTATGAATACAGAAGAAAATGTCATTACACCCACTACTTGCAGTGTTATGGCTTTTCGTGAAAAGTATAAAAACAGTAACTATGTATGTATTGGATGCGGAAGATGTACTGAGTTTTGTCCTATGGGGCTTTCACCTTATTATATCTATAAATTCATAAAGAGCAATCACTTGGATAAGCTAAAGGAATTTGATGCAGAAACCTGTATCGGATGCGGAATATGCAGCTATAACTGCCCTGCAAAACTGGAACTTTCCTCAGTTATTTTTGATTATGTAATTGACAGAAAAAAAACTCAGCTGAAAGAAAATAAGCAATCTGAAACAAAAGCTGAGGAAAATAAAAAATCGGAAAATAAAAAAACTTTAAGTAATATATCTGAAAACTCTGTTAAAGAAAATGAAAAAAACAAACAAACCGATAAAAAAATAAAAGGAAAAAAGAAAAAAAGATAATTTGGAGGAATGAATATTGAAGTTTGAATTGACAGCTCCTCCTCATATTCGTGTGCCGGATTCAAATGGCACGATAATGAGAGATACTATAATAGCCCTTATACCACTTTACTGCCTTGCGTGCTTTTTTTATGGCACCAGAGTGTTAGTCCTTGCAATGATATCTGTTCTCGTTTCCACAGTTTGTGATATAACGGGAGTACTGATTTCCGGCAAAAAAATTTCATTAAGTGATTTTTCTCCGGTTATTACAGGACTTATAATTCCGCTTTTAATGCCGGCATCAGTAAGTTATGGAATTGTAGTGGCAGCGGATATATTTGCTATTTTGGTGGCAAAACAGCCTTTCGGCGGTTTGGGACAGAATATATTTAATCCTGCGGCAGCAGGTGTTGCATTTGCCACAATATGCTGGTGGAAAGAAATATTTTCTTATCCGGCTCCCGGAATTAAATTGGCAATAGATTCCGTAATTACACCTGAACTGATGACATCACCCACTTTTGTTATGAAATTAAACGGAACTCCTCAAAATGACTATATGGATATGCTTTTGGGTAATTTTGCAGGACCTATGGGTGCTACCGGAACATTGGTACTTATAAGCTGTTTCATATATTTGGTTGTGAGAAAAATAGCCAGTCTTAAAATAAGCGGAGCATATTTTGTTGTTACGATTTTAATGGCATTTTTATTTCCAAGAGCTGATATGACTTCTTTACAGTCAGTTTGCTATGAATTTATGAGCGGTTCACTTTTATTCGGTGCTATATTTTTGCTCAATGACCCTGTAACATCACCGCAAAGGGATTTATCCAGAATAATTTATGGGGCATTTACAGGACTTGTGGTTATGCTTTTCAGAAGATTCGGAAAATTTGAAGATGGTGTGGTATTTGCCATTTTGTTCTCTAATTCATTTGTTTGGACTGTGGACATGGCTTGTGAAAAAGTTCAGAGAAAGTTGAGGCTTAACGCAAATGAAAACAAGTAGAGTCAGAAATTTTAGAAAAAAGACCGCTGTATTTGACGGCATATTTTCCAAAAATATAGTGCTTACTTACGGTCTTAGCATAACGGGAATTGTAGCAGCGGCAATTAATGTTAGAAATGCCATAGTAATTTCCATGGCTATGTTTTTTGCACTTGCACCTATTTTAATTATAGCCAGCATAATTCCCAAAAAAGTACCTAAAACTCTGGGAATAGCCTTTGTATCCTCATTGTCCATGTTTTTTATATATCTTTCATCTTTTGTTATAAAAAATATAGATTCCACTGCCTTTGAATCCTTGGGAATTTATTTTCCGCTTATGACCGTAACATCTGCCGGAATAATAAAAGCAAATCAGCATCTGCACAGCGGCAAACCTGGTTTTGCTTTGGCAGATGGTATAATAAACAGTTTGGGATATTTTTTTGCAGCCTTTATTGTAGGTACTGTGAGAGAAATTTTTTCCAATGGTACATTTATGGGAATATCAGTGGCAATAACTTTTAAAATTCCGGCACTGAAAATGACTTTCGGTGGATTTATAGTTTTGGCATTTTTGGCAGCAGGATGCAGAGCATTCGGAAGAGAAATTAAACGCATACTTTTTAAGATTGACAATAAAATAAATAAAAACGAAAATGCCGTATAGGAGGACAAATGATTTACGCTATAGTTGAATTTATAATTATTATGCTGTCAGCTACAACTTTTGAAAATATCATTTTCACCAGAGCAATTGGCATTGACAACACAACACTTACCCTAAAAAGCACAAAACAAATATTTCAGTTTGGTGGTTTGACTACATTGGTACAGCTTACAGCTGTAATAGTT
>JAHHUA010000136.1 GCA_020024235.1 Oscillospiraceae bacterium | reverse complement strand
GATTTATAATGAGATTTAATAATGGTGAAGTAAATGAAAAATAGTAAAAATAAAATTATGCAAAAGCTTATAAAAAAAGAGGAAAAAATTTTAAATAAACAGGATAAACCAAATGCTTTAAAAACAAAAATTTCAGAAAAAGTACCACCGAAACTTTTTGACACTTTAAATACAGCATTTAATAAGGCCTTTGAAATTATTTTTATGAAGGGAACAACAATTATAGAAAAAACCATGTCAAAGGAAAAAGTGTCAGCTGAATATGATGTCCTGAGTTATGCCGCAGATAAAATACCACTTAAAAAGAATATAAATAAACTGGATAATATATCACGCAAATCTAATTTAATAAATAACACATTTACCACACTCAGCGGAGTGGGTATGGGACTTTTGGGAATTGGTTTGCCTGATATACCTGTGTTTACAGCTACACTTTTAAAGGGGATTTATGAAACAGCTTTAAGCTATGGGTTTAATTATAATACAGAAACAGAAAAAATCTATATTTTAAGGCTTATTCGCACAGCTCTTTCAGAAAATGAGGATAAAATTATAAATAATGAAATTTTAAATTCAATGAATTATAATGATTTAAAAGAGGAAATAGCTCTTACATCAAATTGCCTTGCAAATGCCATGCTTATAGAAAAATTTGTACAGGGTATTCCCATTGTAGGAGCGGCAGGGGGAATTTCCAATAATATTATTTACAATAAGGTTTTAAAATTTGCAAAATTAAAATATAAGCAAAGATATTTAAAAAAACAGGGGGAACGGTGTTGAAAACAGATAATCCATTTAAATATTCTGACACAAATAAAAGATACCACACACTAACATATTATAATAAACAGAAATTTGGCTGTAAGGTGTTTAAAATAAGCCTTAACGGAGGTTTTACCTGCCCCAATATTGACGGCACTGTGGGAAAAGGCGGCTGTACTTACTGTTCGGGATATGGAAGCGGAGATTTTGCTGGAAATCCACAAAAATCAATTACAGAGCAGTTTAATGATGTTAAAATTATGATGGAAAATAAATGGCAGGGAAAATATATTGCTTATTTTCAGGCATTTACCAATACTTATGCACCTGTAAAAGTGCTTAAACAAAAATATGAAGAAGCATTAGCTCAGGAAAATGTGGTAGGTCTTGCCATAGCCACAAGAGCGGATGCACTTTCTGAAGATGTGCTGGATTATCTTGAGGAATTATCCAGAAAAACTTATTTGGTGGTGGAACTGGGACTACAGACAATTTATGATGAAACAGGAATAAGGATTAACCGAGGTCATACTTATATGCAGTTTGAAAATGCTGTAAAAGAACTTCAAAAACGGGGAATAAATGTATCTGCTCATATTATAAACGGACTTCCAGGTGAAAGTCATGAAATGATGGTGGAAACCGCCAAAAAAATAGCTGATTTAGGTTTGCATGGGGTAAAAATTCATCTTCTCCATGTAATTGAGGGCACAAAAATGGCAGAGCAATATAAAAACGGAGAATTTGAACTTATGAGCCGTGAAGATTATGTGAATACTGTCTGTGACCAACTGGAATATTTCCCTTCCGAACTTGTTATAGAAAGAGTTACAGGGGACGGAGCTAAAGAAACACTTATAGGACCTATGTGGAGTCTTAAAAAACTTGTGGTTATAAATGAAATTGATAAGGAAATGGTAAGAAGAAATTCTTACCAGGGAATTAAATATAATGAAATAAAAAAGAGATAGTTTTTTACCTATCTCTTTTTTATATTTGTCGGATTTATTTATGGTTAGCCTGAAAATGCTATTTGGCATCAAACCATGTTTTGTCGATATTTGCATCTGCAACAAGGGGAACATTCAGTTTTACGGCATTTTCCATTTCACTTTTAAGAAGTTCTTTTACGGCACGGGCATTTTCCTCTGGACATTCAACAATAAGTTCATCGTGAATTTGCAAAATAAGTTTTGCACCTAAATTTGATTTTTCCAAAGCCTCATAAACCTTTACCATTGCAATTTTTATAATATCTGCTGCTGTACCCTGTATGGGCATATTCATGGCGGCTCGCTCACCAAAGTTTTTGATGTTGCGGTTAGAGGATTTAAGTTCCGGAATATATCTTCGTCTGCCATAAACAGTTGATACATATCCTTTTTCGGAGGCAAAGGATTTTTGTTTATCCATAAAATCTTTTACACCACTGTATGTGGCAAGATAGTTTTTAATGTATTTGTCAGCCTCTGCCACAGAAACATCAATATCTTTAGAGAGGGAAAAAGCTCCCATACCATAAATAATACCAAAGTTTACAGCTTTAGCCCTGGTTCTCATAAGTGGTGTTACAAAAATAGGCGGCATATCAAATACCTGAGCGGCAGTATTAAGGTGAATGTCATCACCGTTTATAAATGATTTCATCATATTTTTGTCATTAGCCATATGTGCCAAAACCCTAAGCTCAATCTGTGAATAGTCTGCGTCAACTAAAGCTTTATCATTTTCGGAAATAAAAAATTTTCTGAGAACAGCACCTTCTTCTGTTCTGACAGGAATATTTTGCATATTGGGTTCGGTGGAGCTGATTCTGCCTGTTTTTGTTTCTGTTTGTTTAAAATTAGAGTGGATACGGTCATTTTTATCAGTGAGTTTTAAGAAACTGTCCACATAGGTTGAATTTAACTTTGCCAGTTTGCGGTATTCCAAAACTTTGCTGACAATGGGGTGTTTGTCAGCTAATTCCTCCAAAATTTCGGCACCGGTGGAATAACCTGTTTTGGTTTTCTTTTTGTGTGGTAAATCCAATTTTTCAAAGAGAACAGCACCTAATTGTTTAGGTGAGTTTATGTTAAATTCTTCTCCTGCCAAATCGTAAATTTCACTTTCCAAAGAGGCAATTTTAAGCTTTAATTCTTCACCGTAATCTGAAAGTCCTTTTTTGTCAATTTTAACTCCCACATATTCCATAGAAGCTAAAACTTTTGTCAAAGGCATTTCAATGTCAAACATCAAAGACAGTGAATTTTCGTTTTCCAGTTTAATATTTAATATATTTTTCAGTTTCTGTAAATTTGCTCCATAGGATTTTACAGGGTTATCCAATACAGCAGAGCAACCATATTCTGAAAAAACATTTTCTTCAGGGTAATCGGAGGAAGATGAATTTAAAATATATGCGGCAATTTCCGTGTCAAATAAACAGATTTTAAAATCTATATTGTATTCAAAGTATTTTTTGTACAGTGGTTTTGCACCGTGGATTATTATTTTTTCATTATAGGGAGCAATATATTCAAAAAATTCTTTTTCATCTGCCACAGAAACGGAATAAATTTTGTTTTCCTGCATAATATCGGCATATTTAAGAATATTTTTCTCCCAAATAAGATGAATAAATATTTCTTTATCCTTTTTTAGATTTAACTTGTTTACACTGTCAAGTTCTGTTAAAGAAATATCAAAATTTTCATGTTCATCAATAGCTTGGGAAAGATTGTTTTCAGCAATGTTTTCTTTTAAATTAAGCTTTTTTATCAAGCTGTGCATTTCAAGTCTTGATAAAATTTCATAAAGTTTTTTGTAATCCTGATTTTCCGGGGCATAGTGAGATAAATCTCTGTCCATTGGTACATCACAGAAAATTGTTCCTAATTTTTCACTTAAATAAGCATTGTCTTTATCTGCTAAAAGTTTTTCACGAACCCCTTTTTTAATATCTTTATCATCAATATTTGCATAAAGATTATCAAGGGTTTTAAATTTTGCTACCAAAGCTACAGCAGTTTTTTCGCCAATGCCTTTTACTCCGGGGATATTGTCGGAACTGTCCCCCATAAGAGCTTTTACGGTTATTAAATCCTTGGGGTGAACACCATATTTTTCAAAAACCGCTTCGTCATCATAAATTTGATGCTCGCTTTTCCCCATTTTAGTTGTGGCAAGTCGAACATTGACATTTTTATCTATAAGCTGTAAGCTGTCCCGATCTCCTGTGGCTATAACACAGGAATTTGCGTTTTTTGAGGAGATTTTCGCCACTGTTCCCAGTATATCATCAGCTTCATAACCTTCTATTTCCACAATCTTATATCCCATACAGGTGAGAATTTCTTTCATAACAGGCATTTGCAAAGCCAGTTCATCAGGCATACCTTTCCTGCCTGCTTTATAGTCTTTATACATATTGTGGCGAAATGTAGGTGCTTTTAAATCAAAAGCACAGATTATACTGTCCGGTTTGGTTTCTTCCAATAAACTGAGCAGTATGTTCATATAACCGAAAATAGCATTGGTATATTCTCCGTTTTTGGTGGAAAGCAGTTTTATGCCATAAAAAGCTCTGTTCATAATACTGTTTCCGTCTATTGCCAAAATTTTCATTTAATCAGTCCAATCTCAATATAA
>JAHHUA010000135.1 GCA_020024235.1 Oscillospiraceae bacterium | reverse complement strand
ATTTTACTCCTTATCTTATATATTTTTTTAAGATATCCCATGGGTTTTTCTTTACTTACATTTTATGATAAAACAGAAAAAAAGTAAATAACCAGGAGGTTGTTTTATATAACCAATAAGTTTAATTCCAAAAAAGAAAATTCAACTGTTGGTTGATATGACGATAAATTTATTAAATAATTATATTTTAAGACTGTCATTTTATATTGATATATACAATATAAATCCTGAGAAACTTTATATTGTAAAATCAATATAAAATGTGATATAATTGATGTGTCCAAAGTAAAACTTATCCTAAGGAGGGAATTTTTTTGATATATGGAGTGGGAACTGATATTTTGGAAGTTTCCAGAATAGAAAAATCATTAAAGCTAAACAGATTTGTCAAAAGAGTATTTTCCTCTTTGGAATATGAGCTTTTTGAAAAGAAAAAAATGAATCCTCAAACCATAGCAGCTAATTTTTGCGGAAAAGAAGCTTTTTTTAAAGCAGTGGGAACGGGGATACAATTTTCCGAAATGAACAAAGTTTCTGTTCTCAGAAATGAAAACGGAAAACCTTATATTCATTTGGAAGGAAAGTTGGCAAAAAAATATGAAAATATTGATTTTTATATATCGCTGAGCCATACGGAAGAATATGCCGTAGCTTTTGTAACAGCGGAAAAAAGGAGTGTGCTGTAATTATGGTAGAGGTTGTATCTGTTCTGCAAATGAAAATGATTGAAAACAGAGCAAATGAAATGGGAATTTCCTGTGAAGAAATGATGGAAAACGCAGGTAGAGCAGCTTTTGAAAATATCCTGTCCAAACTTGGATTTAATAACAGAAAATGTGCTGTTATATGCGGCAGAGGAAATAACGGCGGAGATGGCTTGGTTTTGGCAAGATATGCGGTAAAGGCCGGAGCTGATGTAACAGTTATTTTTGCCGATGAATACCCAAAAACGGAAATTGCAGAAAAAAATCTCGAAATTATCAAAAGTGAAAACATACCTGTTCTTTCCTATGATTTTAATACTTCCGCAGTGGAAAAGAAGTTTGATGATGTTGATATAATTATAGATGCTGTTTACGGAACCGGATTTCACGGAAAACTTACTAAGGAAAACAAAAATTTATTTAAACTTATAAATAATGCTGTGGCAGCAGTTGTTTCGCTGGATGTGCCGTCAGGCGTAAACGGAGATACGGGAGAATTTGACGAAGAATGTGTAGATGCGGATTTTACCATTACTTTCGACAGCATTAAGCCCTGCCATATAATGCCCCATTCCGCCGAAAAATGCGGTCAGATAGATGTAGTTGACATTAAAATACCGGAGGAAGCCAGAAAAAATCTGTTTTCCAGAGTTGATATATCAAATTATGATAAAGTTAAAGAAACTATTCCCCAAAGAAGTGATTTCGGACATAAGGGCAATTTCGGAAAGGTTCTGAACATAGCGGGAAGTGCATCTTATACGGGAGCTGCAGTGCTTTCGTCAAAAGCTGCAGCTGTAAGCGGAGCCGGTTATGTTACATTGATGTCAATATCTTTGGTTTGCAGTACAGTGGCTGGTCATATTCCCGAAGTTACTTATTTCAGAACCGAAAGCGACAACTACGGCAGTATAAAATTTCCTAAAACAGACGATGTTACGGATTTAATTAACAAAAGCGATGTTATAAGCATAGGCTGTGGTTTGGGAAAAGCCAAAGATTTGGATATATTCCTAAAAGACCTTTTGGAAAAACAGGAAAATCCTGTAGTTATAGATGCAGATGGAATAAATTGTCTTGCAGAAAATATAGATATATTAAAAGAGGCTAAATGCCCTGTGGTAATAACACCCCATGAGGGAGAAATGGCAAGACTTTTAAAATGTACTGCGGAAGAGGTCCACAAAGACAGATTTAATAAAGCAGTTTCTTTTGCTAAAGAATATGGGATAACTGTAGTGCTTAAAGGTCATAATACCATAATTGCCTCACCAAATGGTGATATATGTATAAATTGTACCGGAAATTCGGGTTTGTCAAAGGCAGGCAGCGGAGATGTGCTGACAGGTCTTATTGCGGGGCTTATCGCTCAGGGAGTATCTGCTTCCGAGGCGGCATTTGCGGGAGCATATATCCATGGAGCTGCTGGGGATATGTGCAGTAAGCGTCTTTCCAAACATTGTATGCAGCCATCTGATATATTTGAGGATTTGGGAGAAATTTTCAGAGATATAGAAAATAATTAATTGGGAGATGATTTTATAATTAAAAAACTTTTGCTTATTCTGACTTGTTTCACTGTTTTGCTGACATCTTGTACAAATAAGGAAAAAGAAGAAGAGAGAAAGAAAATTCTTGAAGATTTACAGTCTGATTTTAGCAGCGGAGTTCATATAGTGTATGGAGATTTTGAGGCTTACGGAGTTTTGAACAAAGAAAATAATAATTATTTTGATGTTTATTTTACCAGTCCCGAAAGTCTTAAAGATATTTCCATAGTCATTATGGAAGGAAAAGCCGAAATAAAATATAAAGATTTTGCATTTACTATGGGAAACGGAAATGTAGTGGAAAAAACTGCGGTGGCAATGGCAGAAAAAGTTTTCAACTCACTTTTGGAAGAAAAAGGAGGGGAAATTCACTTTATCGAAAATAATATTGTAATTAAAGGTGATACAGGGCAGGCTCAGTTTGTTGTAGTTATTAATTTGGCTGAAGGCAACAAAATGAAACTGGAAATTCCAAAGCAGAATTTCTCTATGGAATTTGATAATTTTACAATTAAGAAATAATCTTATAAAAAAACAAACAGACGGCGAAATTGCTTATAAAAAAAGCGGTTTCGCTGTTTTTATATATTTTTATTCAGTGTCAAAATATAAATTTCTAAATAAAATATAATCAGGTATGTTTAAAAACTAGATGAAAAGGCAAATATATTAATACAACAAATATGAATTTATAATTTGTGTAAAACATACGGAGTGTGATTTATAATGAATATAAAAAGAGGAGAAATATATTATGCTGATTTAAGTCCTGTGGTGGGCTCTGAACAAGGTGGTGTGCGCCCCGTTTTAATTATACAAAATGATGTAGGAAACAGGTTCAGTCCAACTGTAATAGCAGCTGCAATTACCAGTCAAAAAGAAAAATCCAAGCTTCCAACTCATATAGAACTTAACTCGGAAGGCTGTGGACTTTCCAAGGATTCGGTAGTTTTGCTGGAACAGATACGTACTTTGGACAAACAAAGACTTAAAGAAAGAATGGGAAAACTTGATAACGGTGCTATGAATAAAATAGATCACGGTTTATCAGTGAGCTTCGGTTTGGGAGATCAAAATATACAGACTTTTTAAAATACAGATTATTTAAAGAAAAAGTGAAAAAATTTATACAGAGAATTATATTTCCACGCACCCACAAATGAAATGATTTTCAGCATTTCTTATATGTGGGTGTTTTTTATGAGTTTACATACATAAATTTAAATCCAAATACAGCAAAATTAAAATCAGGCAAACTTTTTATGCTTTGGTGGCAAAACAGCATAATTAAATAATAAAAATCATATTTTTGATGAGAGGGAGGTGTGTAAATATGAAAGAAAAATACCAAAATAAATTTATTTTTGCATTATTTTTGGCACTGATTATAAGTATAGGAAATCTGGCTTTG
The DNA here is from genome assembly GCA_020024235.1 of Oscillospiraceae bacterium. Classification (GTDB taxonomy): domain Bacteria; phylum Bacillota; class Clostridia; order Oscillospirales; family Ruminococcaceae; genus JAHHUA01. The sequence continues at coordinate 742 of JAHHUA010000135.1, read as the reverse complement.
GAAATATTTGATTTTAAATCATATGTTTCTGTTATGAAAAATGAATCAGCAGACGGAAAAACCATAGTTTTGGATATAGGACACGGAGGTTTTGACGGGGGAGCAGTGGCTGATGATGGCACAGAAGAAAAAAATATAAACCTTAATATAGGATTAAAACTTCAGGATATGCTTAAATTGTCAGGTTATGATGTAATAATTACCAGAAGTGATGACAATATAATTTTGCCTGAAAGTGCCAAAACCACAAGAGAAAAGAAAGTAGCTGACATGAATAACCGCTTGGAAATACTGAAAAATAATCCCAATGCATTGTTTATTTCAATACATCAAAATAAATTTCCCGACAAAAGTATAAAAGGAGCTCAGGTTTTTTACAATGATAAAAAACCTAAAAGTCAAATTCTTGCCTCCCGCATACAAAAAAGTATAAAAGAAATTGCAGACAGCAGCAACAGGAGAATTGAAAAATCTTCGGGAAAAGAATACTATCTTTTGGAATACAGTCCAAATTGCGGAGTGATAATTGAATGTGGATTTATCTCCAATACGGAGGAACTGGCAAAATTAAAAAATGAAGATTACCAAAAAACCATTGCTTTTGCAATTTTAAAAGGAATAGATGAGTTTTTTGCCGAGGAATTTGAAAAAAGTCAAGTATGATGTTGAATTGATATATTATTTATGATAAAATAAATAGTATATTAAAAAAAACAGACTTGGGGTGTATTCTGTGAATAAA